>JANNHC010000439.1:0-8280 GCA_031404215.1 Acidobacteriota bacterium | reverse complement strand
CATCCCGACGTTCACGAACATCGCGATAAGGAACAGCTTCGCGGGGGACGTCCGCACGCTCTTGATCCACAGGAGTTGCGGCGCCGCGATGTTGCAGACCATCAGCGCCCAGTAGAACGGCCAGTACGGTCCCATCATCCGATTGAGGATCATGTAGGACTCGTACTTGTTCGAGCTGTACCAGCCGAAGAACGCTTCCATCACGTAGCCGTACGCGACGATCAACCCCGTCACGAGCATGACCTTGCCCATGTTCTCGAGGTGGCGAATCGTGAGGAAATCTTCCAGGTGGTAGAGCACGCGAAGCGGGATGGCCAGCGTCAGCACCATCGCGAAACCGGCGTAGACCGCTCCCGCGACGAAGTACGGCGGGAAGATCGTGGAGTGCCAGCCGGGGATGATGCCGATCGCGAAGTCGAAGCTCACGACCGTGTGCACCGAGAGCACCAGCGGCGTCGAGAGCCCCGCCAGCAGCAGGTAGGCCGCCTCGTAGCGCTCCCAGTGGCGCGCCGAGCCGCGCCAGCCGAGCGCCAGCATCCCGAACAGCCGGCGGATGTGGAGGTTCTTCGCCCGGTCGCGCAGCGTCGCGAGGTCGGGGACGAGGCCCACGTACCAGAACAGGAGCGACACCGTCAGGTACGTCGAGACGGCGAAGACGTCCCAGATGAGTGGGCTGCGGAACTGCGGCCACATGCCCATCGTGTTCGGATACGGCAGCAGCCAGTACGCCGCGAGCCACGGACGCCCGGTGTGAATCAGCGGGAAGATGCCGGCGCAGGCGACGGCAAACAGCGTCATCGCTTCCGCGAAGCGGTTGATGGACGTCCGCCAGTCCTGCTTGAGGAGGAGCAGGATGGCGGAAATCAGCGTGCCGGCATGGCCGATCCCGATCCACCAGACGAAGTTGATGATCGCGAAGCCCCAGCCGACCGGAACGTTGACGCCCCAGATGCCTGTGCCCTTCAGCAGCAGCCAGGTGATCGACATCAGCAGCATCATCGACAGCATGAAGCCGACGGCGAGGCCGAAGAACCAGCTGTACGGATGGCGCCGCGTCAGCACGATCCCGGCGATCTGCTCGGTGACCGTGTTGAACGTGTGTCCGGGCTCGATCACCGGGGGCGGCGCGTAGACGGGTTTTGCGTCCATCAGTGTTCAGTCGCCGGGCGCGAAGCGGCGGACTCGAGCTCCGGGTTCGGGTTACGCAGCGCCGCGAGATAGGTCGTCCGCGGCCGCGTGTTGAGGTCCTCGAGAAGACCGTAGTTGCGTTCCTGCGCCTTGATCTTCGACACCCGGCTGTTCGGGTCGTTGAGGTTGCCGAAGACGATGGCTTCGGACGGGCACACCGCCTGGCACGCCGTCACGACCTCGCCGTCGCGGATGTCGCGATCCTCACGCTTGGCGTCGATCCGCGCCTGGTTGATGCGCTGCACGCAGTACGTGCACTTCTCCATCACGCCGCGGCTGCGCACGGTGACGTCCGGGTTGCGCATCGGGTGCAGGCTCTGCGTGTCCCAGTCCTGGTACAGCAGGAAGTTGAAGCGGCGCACCTTGTACGGACAGTTGTTCGAGCAGTAGCGCGTCCCGACACAGCGGTTGTAGACCATGTCGTTCAGCCCTTCCGAGCTGTGCGTCGTCGCGGCGACCGGGCAAACGACTTCGCACGGCGCGTTTTCGCACTGCATGCACGGCACCGGCTGGTGATACGCCTCGACCGCGGTGTCGTAATCGTTGCCGGCGAAGTAGTGATCGACACGGATCCAGTGCATCTCGCGGCCCGCGGCAACCTGCTCCTTGCCGACGACCGGGATGTTGTTCTCGGCGACGCACGCGATGGTGCAGGCGCTGCATCCCGTGCAGGAGCTCAGGTCGATCGCCATACCCCACTTGTTCCCGTCGTACTTATGTTCCGGGTACATGGTGAGCGTCTTCGGCGGCTTCTCGCCCTGCTCCGCGATGATTTTCGGCTCGTTCCGGTACTCCTCCAGCGTGGCGACGCGGACTGGCGCGCGCCCTTCCATCAGGTGATGTTCCTGCGTCGTCGCGAGGGGATGCCGCGCGCCCGTCTTGGAGATCTCGAGACCGTTGCCGAACCACGGCGCGTCGGACGTGCGGAGGAGAAACGCGTTGAACAGTTCGGCATCCTTCGTGGCGGTACCGACGTTTCCCGCCATGCGGCGGCCGTATCCGAAGAAAACCGTCACGGACTCGTGCGGCTGGCCGGGCACGCGGAAGACAGGCATCCGAGCGGTGTTGCCGCGGTACTTCAATTCGATCACGTCTCCGTCGGCAAGGCCCCGCTCTTTCGCCAATTGCGGGCTGACCCACGCCGTCGTGTCCCACGTCACCTTGGTCAACGGCTTGGGGAGTTCCTGCAGCCAGCCGTTGTTGGCGAAGCGGCCGTCCCAGACGGTCGGGTCAGGCCGGAAGATCAGCTCGAGGCCGCCTTGTAGTGCGGCCACCGGCGCGGGCGTGGCCTGCGCCGGAGCAGCAGCGACAGCGACGGGCGTGGCTGGTGGCGCCGCCGGCGAGGGCGCGTCCGTCACGGCGGCGGCACCGGCGCCGGTCGCAGCTGCCGGTGCGGCGGCAATGAACGGAGTCGCGGATCCGCCGTCGGCGAACGCGGTCCCGCCGATGAATCCGTCGTGGAGTATGCGCTTCCAGAATGTATCCACGTTCCTGAACGCCTGCCCGTCCGGGGCGCGCATGGCCCAGCCGCCGCTGTTGAACGCGCGGGTCCAATAGTCCTTGACAATCGCGTGGCCGCGCCGATCGGACTGGGCCGTAAAGACGGCGAGGACTTCCGCCGCGGAACGTCCTTCATACAGCGGCGCGATGAGCGGTTGCATGACCGTCACGGTGCCGTCGTAGGCCCGTGCATCCCCCCAGGTCTCGAGCGGGTGGGAATCGGGGAGATTCCAATGGCAGAGGAACGCGGTCTCATCGACGTACAGGCCGTGGTAGACCGACTGCGCCACTTTGGCGAGCTTTTCTGAAAATTTCAGGTCGGCCGGTGCCGTGTAGACCGGATTCACTCCGCCAAGCATCACGAGAAGTTCGACCTGTCCGGCGTCCATCGCGCGCACGAGATCACTGAGGGATGCGGCATTGCCGGTTGGCGCGGCTTCAAGCCCCGCACCGTAGGTGACAGTCGTTCCGACATTGCCGAGCGACTGGTTCATCGCGTGCGCAAGGGCATGCACAGATGCCGGCTGATACTCACCGGCCACCACCAGCGATCGGCCGCGATGCGCCTGCAGATCCTTGGCGACCGAGGCCACCCACTTCGCGACTTCCGGCGTACTCGGCCGCGGCACGCTGGCGCCCGGCTGGGGGGCCGCCGCGCCTGGTCCGGCCCCGAGGCTGCCGGCCAGTTCACGCGCGAAACCCTCGATCTCTCCCGCCTTGAGCGCCAGGCGATGATCGGCTTTCACACCGGTCAGCGAAGGCGTGCTCTCGATCGCGTAGAGACGATTCATCTCCTTGCGCTCGTCGGTCACGCGGCGCCGCGCCGCAAAGTCCTTTTGGTATCGGACGCTGCCGGGCCCGCACGTCAGGAAATCCGCGTCCAGCGAGACGATGACGTCTGCCTTGTCGAAATGATAGAGGGGGTCTCCCGCCGCGCTTTGGGCCGCCGTCTCGGCGACCTGAGCCGCGGCGCGCGCAACGGGATCGAACTGGTGCCACGTAGCCTTCGGGAACGCGGCCAGCACGGTCGCCATCAGTTCCGCCAGCGACGGCGAGGTTATCGGCCCGCTGAGAAAACGGATGCCCGCCCCCTGAGTGGCCTTCTGCCGGGACCCCGCCGTCTGCATGGCGGAGAGGAACGCACCCCAGGGCTGCACGGCGCCGCGATTGGTGACCGTCTTCGCGCGGTCGGGATCGTAAAGACCGAGAATGGCGGCTTGGGTAAAGGTATCGGTTGCGCCCAAGCTCGCGGGGTGCTCTGGATTTCCTTCGATTTTGGTCGGTCGCCCCATGTGACTTTCGACCAAAACAGGCTGGGCCACACCGGAAAACGGAATCGCCGTCGCGAAAAACAGCGGCCGGCCGGGAATCATGTCCTCGGGCTGTTTGACGTAGGGGACGATCATCTCGGTCGGCTGCTTGGTACAGGCACCGACCCCGGCAAGCGCGAGCGACGCGCTCATGAGCTTCAGGAACTGGCGGCGTCCCTTCGGATCGTTCCATTCAGACGCCTGCTCGGGAAATTCGCGATGCAGATACTCGCGGAACTCCAGCGTGTCGGCGAGTTCTCCGAGGCTGCGCCAGTACACGCGCCCGTGCGAGCCGGCCAGACGGGAACGAATGGGAGAAGAATCCATGGAATTCACTGGTCACTGGTCACTGGAAACTGGCTACCGGCGAATGGTCACCTGTGGCACGTCGAGCAATTGGTCAGCTGCCCGACGCTCGCGATCTTGTATTCCTTGACGAGCCGTTCGCCCATTTCCGGGTCGCCGGCCGGCCGTTCCCAGGCCATGTTGTACACCTGGTCGCGGGGCCGCACGAATTTCGCCGGGTTTCGATGGCAATCGAGGCACCAGGACATCTGCAGGGTCGCCTGCTGGTACATGAGGGGCATCTTGTCCACGCGCCCATGGCACGTCGCGCAGCCGACCCCCTTTTTCACGTGGATACTGTGGTTGAAATACACAAAATCCGGCAGATCGTGCACGCGCGCCCACTGAAGCGGCTTGTTCTCGCGAAAGCTGGCCCTCACCGGCTCGAGGATCGGCGCGTTGGCCCAGATCTGCGAGTGGCAGTTCATGCACGTCTTGGTCGGCGGAATATCGGCGAACGCCGACTCTTCGACCGACGCGTGGCAATACCGGCAATCGATCCCTTCACCGCCCACATGGTGGGCATGGCTGAATTGGATCGGCTGCTCGACGAACCTGTCCTGGTTGGTGTTGTACCCGGACACGTTCAGCATCGCTACGCCGCCGCCGAGAATGGCGGCGAATCCAACGATGGCCAGGATGCTCAGCCGGGAGTAGATGTTGGTGTGGCGATGGAAAATCTGGCTCATCGTGTCGCAGCCCGCGTCCGCGTACTCCCAAGAGCCTACTCGAAAGCAGGGCCTTTGCAGAAGGGGCCGCGAATCGCACGGATGCCGGTGCAGTCCCCCCGTGAAAGGCCCGTCCTATGATGTGAAACTTTTCACAAAGCTGTCAATATCAGTTTCCAATTTCCAATTTCCAGTTTCCGCTTTCCAGTCTCCCGTTTCCACTTCCCGGTCAACTCGCCACTCCACTCGCAGGTCCCAGCTGGTAAGCTCTCGACTGCCGACTGATAATTCGTCGCTCGCTGGCAGCTCTGGAACCGGCAACTAGAACTGGGAACTGGGAACATGCCCGACGCCATCACGCTCACCGGAGTGACCAAGCGCTTCAACGGCATCGTCGCCGTCGACGACTTGTCGCTGTCGGTGCCCGTCGGCTCAATCTACGGTTTCATCGGTCCCAATGGATCCGGAAAGACGACGACGCTCAGGATGATCATGCACATCCTGCTGCCGGACCACGGAGACATCGAGGTGCTCGGCTCCCGCGACACGGCCGCGGCGCGCGATAGGGTCGGCTACCTGCCCGAGGAGCGTGGGCTCTATAAAAAGATGACGATCCGGCGTCTCCTCCGCTACTACGCGCGACTCAAAGGCGGAACGAAGGCCGGGATCGACGCGGCCATCGAAGACTGGATGGCGCGCATGGACCTTCCCGGGCTGCTCGATCGGCAGATCGAGACGCTCAGCAAGGGCATGTCGCAGAAGGTGCAGTTCGTCGCGGCCGTCGTGTGCAATCCATCGCTGCTGATTCTCGACGAGCCGTTCTCCGGCCTCGATCCCGTCAACGCGCAGGTACTCAAGGATGCGGTCCTCGAAATCCGCCGCCGCGGCACGACGGTGGTCTTCAGCACGCACGACATGTCTACGGCCGAAAGGATGTGCGACCGGATTTTCATGATTTTTCGCGGACGGAAGGTGCTCGACGGCTCGCTCGAAAGCATTCAGGATCAGTACGGCGCCGACACTGTCCGCGTGCGGACGGCCAAAGGAGCGGCCGCGCTCGCGGGGATCCCGGACATCGACGCGGTGAACGACTTCGGTCAGATGCAGGAAGTACGGGTGACCGGCGATCCGCAGGCGTTTCTTGCCCGGCTGGCCGAGAGGACGGCCGTGTATCACTTCGAAGTGACGCGTCCGTCGCTTCAGGATATTTTCGTGCGGATTGCGAAGCCTTGAAAGGCTCAGGGTTCAGGGAGAAGACATGCGTAAGACGCTGATCGTCGCCCAGTCGGAATTCGCGACGCTCGTCCGCAGCAAGGCGTTCGTCATCAGCGTCGTGCTGATGCCGGTCGTCATGATCGCGTCGATCGTGCTCGTGCGGGCGACCAAGGATGCAACGGACAGCAAGGACCGGACGTTCGCGTTCGTGGACTACAGCGGTGTGGTCGCCGAGCCGCTCAAGTCGGTCGCCGGGTTGTACAACGCCGCAACGCCGGAGTCGGGGGAAGGCGGTCTGACACGCAAGGGGCCGCGGTTCATTCCACTCGAGGTCAAGCCGGCGGGACGGATTCCGGAGGAGCTGCGGCTGGAGCTGTCGGACCGGGTGCGGACGGCGGAATTGTTCGCGTTCGTGGAGTTCCCGGCGAACATCGTCGATCCAGCCGGCGGTGCGCAGATCCGGTACTACTCCGACCATCCGTCGTACAGCGCGCTCCCGCAGTGGCTGAAGATGACGGTCAATGCCGTCGTCCTCAACGAACGATTCCGCCAGGCGTCGGTCGATCGCGCGCTGTTCGTGCGACTGACCAAGACGGCGCCGCTCGAAGAGCTCGGGCTCTTCGAGCGTGCCGGCGACGGCGGCGTCACGGCCGCGCAGGAGGTCGATGCCGCGCGCGCGTACGGCGTGCCGGTCGCGGTGCTGATGCTCATGTACATCACCGTGATGTCGAGCGCGCCGCAGCTGCTCAACAGCGTCATCGAGGAGGAGAAGATGAGCCGCATCAGCGAGGTCCTGATCGGGTCGGTGAGCCCGTTCCAGTTGATGATGGGCAAGCTGATAGGCGGCGTCGCCACGTCGACGCTCCTCGCCGCGATTTACATCGTCGGCGGCCTCGCGGTCGCCGAGTACTGGGGCGGCTATGCCAGCGCCGTCACGCCGGCGATCCTTGGCTGGTTCCTGCTGTTTCTCGTGATGTCGATCTTCATCTTCGGATCACTCTTCGTGGCCATTGGCGCGGCCTGCAACGATTTGAAGGATTCCCAGAGCATGATGACGCCGGTCATGGTGCTCGTCATGATCCCCATGTTCACCTGGGCGTCGGTGCTGCGCGCGCCCGACGGCACGCTGGCGACCGTGCTGTCTCTGATTCCGACCGCGGCCCCCTTCCTCATGATGCTGCGAATCTCGCTGCAGCCAGGACCGCCGCTCTGGCAGATCATCGCATCGGTCGTACTCATGGCCCTCACGACGACGCTCGTCGTCTGGGCCGCGGGCAAGATCTTCCGCACGGGCCTTCTCATGCAGGGAAAATCCGCCACGATCGCCGAGATGCTGCGCTGGGTTGCGGTGAAGTGAAGTAATGTCTTCGTTCTTTGGTAACAAAAGGCTGGCCACGTACATGAGCTCTGGGATCAAGACTTAACTCACGCAGGTATGACCATGGAGCACTCTCCCGAGCGCACCGGCCCGCCGCCCCGCCGCGGCCCCTCCGTCGACCTCGACCCGAACGGGATCGTCACGGGCAAGGGCCCGGACAGGCAACGCCGCCAGTTCCTGAACTATTCGTTCTACCGGCTCGACCCGGTGTTCCGGCGGCTCCCCGCCGGCGAGCGGCGGGCGGCGGCGGCCGAGTTCATCGAACTGGTGCGGAAGTGGGAGTCTTCGGACGACCTGATCCTCCGCACCTACTCGCTCGTGGGCCTGCGCGCGGGCGTAGACTTCTTGCTCTGGCGGATCGCGTTCGACCCGCTGTGCTTCCAGTCGATGGAGGCGACGATCAGACGGTCGCAGCTGGGCGCCTACCTGTCGCAGGTGCACAGCTTCCTTTCGCTGCAGCGCCGGTCGGAGTACGTCAACCGTATGAAGGGAGCCGGGGAGGGCGTTGAGCTGCTGCCGGGCGAGGGGAAGTTCCTGTTCGTGTACCCCTTCTCGAAGACGCGGCCGTGGTACCGCCTTTCGCCCCACGCGCGGCAGGGGATGATGGACGAGCACATCGCCGCCTCCGTGCCGTTCAAGGGCGTCCACCTGAACACGAGCTTCAGCTACGGCATCG
>JANNHC010000438.1:0-1649 GCA_031404215.1 Acidobacteriota bacterium | reverse complement strand
TGTGATGAGCAGGCTGGGTGTCGGATTGAGGACCTCTTCGGCAAGGATGCGCGCGCGAAGCTCACCGGTGGCGCCGCGGTTCGGAAAGGAATCCGCCGTCACGGTCACCGCCCCGCTGGGCGGCGTCTGCGCCACCGCGATGCGTCCCGGAACGAGCAGCGCGACCGCGATCAGGATTCTGCCGAAACGCACCACGGACTCATCCTCCTCAGATCAGACGCCCAGGGGGGCGCGCGGCCGGGCGACCCGCCGCAGCGCATCGGCGCCGAACACCCCCGGCAGCAGCTTGATGGTCGCCGGCAGAATGAACACTTCGGCGAGGAAGGCGACGGCGAGCGTCAGGGCCAGGAGCCCGCCGAACCACGCGGTGGGACGGTACTCCGAGAGCAGCAACACGCCGAATCCGCAACTGTTGATGATCGCCGTCGTCAGGGAGGCGCGGCCTTCGTGCGTCGTGGCCATTTCGATCGCGCCGTCTGTTGACGCGCCCGCGGCGACTTCGCGGCGATAGCGATTGATGAAATGAATGGTGTCGTCGTCCACGACCCCGAGGGCGACGCTCGCCAGCATCACCGTCGCGACGTTCATCGAGATGTCGAGGTATCCCATGATGCCGAGCACGGCCAGCACCGGCAGCACGTTCGGGACGATCGTGAGGATACCGAACCGGGCCGATCGGAACACGACGAAAATCACGGCGAATACGGTCACGAACGCGGTCGCGAAGCTGCTCAGTTGCGAGGTGACCAGATAGTGATCGAGCGTGCTGAACAGCCGGCCTGATCCCGTCGTCAGCGCCGTGATGCCGGTGCCCTCGAACGACGCTTTGGCCAGTCGGTCCGCCTGCTCCACCTGCTCGAGCACGATGTCGGAGCTCATGGACTCGAGCTTGATCGAAATCTGCGCGCGTGAATAGTCGCTCGCCACCACCCGATCGAGCTCGTGACGCCCCTCGCCGCCGAGCCCAAAGACGAACAGCTCCTGCGCGATGGTGTCGCCGTCGTCGGGCACGACGCTCGCCTCCGGGCGGCCATCGTTCAGCTCCTTGTTGATGCGTTTCACGTAGTCGGCGACCGAGGTCACCTTGCGAACGTGCGGGAACGCGCGGAGCTGTTGCGCGAGGCGATCGATTCGATGAAGCGCGTCCGGCGTCTTCAACGAATCGGGTGGGCCCTCGAGCATGATCTGGAAGCTGTAGACGCCCGCGAGCTCCTTGTCGATCACCGATGCGGACTGGCTGATCGGGTGGCTGCGCCTGAAAAAGTTGATGTGGTTCGTATCGACCCGGAGACGAAACACTCCGAGGGCCGCCAGAACCCCCAGGACGAGGGACACGGCGACGACGCGCCCCGGATGCGCGCATGAAAAATGCGCGATGCGCCTCAGCGGACCGACCAGGTAGCGCTCGTACGGCGCCTCTCCGGCGTCGGGCTTCACCCATGTGAGCAGCGTCGGCATGAGCACGATGGAGATCACGAAATCCATCATGACGCCGACGGCCGATCCGACGCCGAACGCCCTGACCGCGACGACGCTGCTGGTCGCCAGCGAGAGCATGCCGAGCGCGGTGGTCGCGCTCGCGCCAAGCAGCGGGGCGGTGAGATGCGCCACCGTCGCTTTGAAGGCATGCTCGTTATCGCCACGCCGGC
>JANNHC010000437.1:0-6269 GCA_031404215.1 Acidobacteriota bacterium | reverse complement strand
TGCACGCCGGTGGCAACCCGGGAACAGGTCAGGGCTATACGGCGAACTTCTCGACGGGCGGCACGTATGCCTTTTCCCCGAACCTGGTTGCCGACGCGCACTTCGGCTACGTCCGGATGTACACCGACGTTGCGCATACGGACATCGGCCAGAACAAGGGCATGGACCTCCTCGGGATTCCAGGCCTGAACGGCACGCGCGCGTTCGAAGGGGGTATGCCGGTTTTCCTGTTCAATACGTTCCAATCATTGGGCATCACCGAGCTGTACATGCCGTACACCCGTAACGATGACCAGTATCAGTCGGTGGCGAACGTCAACTGGATGAAGGGCAAGCACAACGTCCGATTCGGCACCGACATCTATGTCCAGGCGATGAATCACATTCAGCCGGAGCTGAGCGGCGGCGTTAACTTCGGCGCGCGTGGCGGTTTTCGGTTCGGCGGGGGCCCCACACAGCTCAGCGGCGGACCGTCGGGCAATTTGTACAACGCGTGGGGATCGTTCCTGCTGGGCCTTCCCGACCTCCTCGGACGACTGCACCTGGCCGTTGCGCCGTACACGACGCGGCAGCGCAGCTACAGCTTCTACGTGCGCGATCAGTGGCAGATGACGAATCGGCTGACGTTCTCCTACGGTACGCGGTACGAGTATTTCCCGATTCCGACAAGAGCGGATCGCGGCCTCGAGCGCTACAACCCCGAGACCAACATGATGGAAATCGGCGGCGTCGGCTCGGTGCCGAAGGACCTTGGCGTGAAGATGGAGAAGGGACTTTTCGCGCCGCGCGTCGGCCTGACGTTCCGGGCGTCCCCGTCGATGGTCCTCCGCGCCGGGTTTGGCATCACGAACGACCCGTACTCGCTGTCGCGGCCGATGCGAACGAATCACCCGGTCCTGCTGAACCTCACCGTCCCGGCGCCAAACGCCTTTTCCTGGGCTGGACGCACGGCCGACGGCGTGCCGTCAATTGCCGATCCGGACCTCGGGAACGGCGTCATCCCGATTCCCTCGGTCATCACGGCGTTTACGATTCCGCAGGATTTCAACCGCGGGTATATCAAGTCGTGGAACGCCGCGGTGCAGAAGGAACTGAAGTGGGGGTTCGTGGGCGAGGCGGTGTACGTGGCCACGCGGCAGATTGACCAGTTCGGGTACCGGGAGCTTAACTGGTCACCGATCGGCGGCGGTCAACCCGGCCGTCAGCTGGTTCAGCGGTTCGGACGCAGCGCGCAAACGCTTCTGGTGACGAATATCGGCGACAGCAAGTACGACGCGCTGCAGACCCGCCTGGATCGGCGGTTTGCGAACGGGTTCCAGATCGGCGTCGGCTACACGCTGTCGAAATCGGTCGGCATCGCCGGCGCGCCGAACAGCGATAACACGGCCCGCATCCAGATTCCCGAGTTCTACCATCTGAATACGGCGATCAGCCCGTTTGACCGCACGCATAACCTGCAGATCACGAACCTCACGGAGCTGCCGGTTGGGCCGGGACGGCGGTGGCTGAGCGGCGGCGGGGCGCTCGCCGCGATTGTCGGCGGCTGGCAGGTCAACAACATCCTGAGCTTCACCAGCGGGACACCGTTTGACATCACTGCCAGCGGCACGTCGTTGAACGCGCCCGGGAGCGCGCAGCGCGCCGACCAGGTGAAGTCGGACGTGGACATCCTCGGCGGCATCGGACGCGGGAATGCGTACTTTGATCCTTTCGCATTCGCCCCTGTGATCGAGGCGCGGTTCGGCACGGCCCCGTGGGGCGCGATGCGAGGCCCAGGTTACGCCAACTGGGATCTCGGCGTCTTCCGGCAGCTGACGCTGCCGCGCAACATGAACCTGCAGGTCAGGTTCGAAGCGTTCAACGTGCTCGACACCGCACATTTCAACAATCCTGGCGGCAACGTGTCGAACCTTCAGCTGAATCCCGACGGCTCCGTACGTAATCTGAACGGATTCTCGGAGGTGACGGCGGCATTCGGCGAGCGGCAGCTGCGCATCGGCATGCGTCTCGGCTGGTAGGGCCAATCGAGACCACCGTGACTCCCTGGGAAGGCTCGCGAAGTACCTGACCTGGGGTGATGGCGTTGGCGGCGGCCGGCGTGACGGCCCAGACGCCGGCCGTTGAGCCGCCGCCCGACACCATCTACTACAACGGCCACGTCGTCACGATGTGGGCGGATCACCCCGTCGTCGAAGCCGTCGGTGGGACGCGCTACGGCTTGGGAACCGCGACCATGTTCGACGTGGCATTCAGCGGACCGTTGCTCAATTGTCCGTACCAGTTCGAACCCCAGCACCACGCCCCGCCGCTCGTATCCAACGCGCAGTAGTGCATTTCACCGACCGTGGCCGTCGCGAAGTTGGCGGGCGATCCTGGCTTCTTCTGGAGCGGCCCCGCGGTGTTTCCGCAGAACATCTCCCCCGCCACCACGGCGCACACCTCGTCGTACCCGGTATACCCGACGAGCCCGGCCGCCAGGTCCGTGACCGCCGGCGCGGTCAGGATCGTGCTGTCGGCGGGTCGCGTCATGCCCCAGCACACCGTCGAGCCGCCGGTCAGATGGGCACACGTATGCATCCAGCCGGCCGCCACCTGTCGAACCGCACCCTGAAGCGCGGGGTGCCACTGGGCCATGGACACGGCCGAAGGGGTCAGGTATATCGTCGGCGTGTTCGCCAGCTCGTTGTTGAGATTACCGCCCCAGCAGTCGAGATCGCCGGTACTCTTCACCGCGCACGTGTGACGCTTGCCCGCTGACACCGACGCGTACTTCGTGCCACTGGAGATCCGCCGAGCGGTTAGTGCGTTTGGAGTGGCAACGCCCCCTTGGTTGAAGGTGTTGTCTCCCCAACAGAATACGTAGCCGGCGCGCGACACCGCGCACGTATGGAACTCCCCCGCGCTCAGCGTCGTGAATCCGAGGTTCAGCTCTTCGGTGATCGGCGTGGGCGTGATCCGCTGATGGATTTCCGTTGACGTATTCGAGGAGTAGCCCAGCTGTCCTGCGTCGTTCTTGCCCCAGCACCAGGCATGATTGTTCGTGTCGATCGCGCAGGTGAAGTACCGGCCCGCATCGACCGCCACGAAGGTACACGGCGAGCCCGCCGGGCACATCACGCGAAATGGCTTCCGGCTGCAGGGGGCCGCATACTGCGACAGCGGCAGCTGGAACTGGCAGGTCTCGGTTGTCGTGGCCCCGAGTTGCCCATACTGGTTCGAGCCCCAGCAGAGAATCTCTCCCGATTTGGAGAGCGCGCACGTGTGGTCCTTGCCGGCGGTAATGCTCCGGTAACCGGGCTGCGGAGCGGGCGGCCTGAACGACTGCCTGCAAATGAAATCCTTCAGGCACGCGACCACGTCCGGTTGAACTTTCAAAGGCGGCGTCAGCTCGATGCAGGGGATCAGGGTGCCAGGCTGACTCGGCTTGCACGGTATGTAAACGGGTCTGTTGAACGGATCGTCAAACGTCCACTGCACATCGTCCGGCGACAGCGGCAAAGGCAGGTTGCGTGCGTCGAAGGCGCGCAGGCTGTAGCGGACAGAAGGTCCACCGGGCGTCGTGAAGGGCTCCTGATCCAGTGCGACCCGATACGACGCCAGCATCAACGCCGCGGGCTCGCGCTCACCGATGCGTTCGAGCGGCACCATCACGGGCCGCGTGACACCGGCCGCGACATTCGCGTAGGCCGAGCCGCGATGCGTCGGACTGTTCGCCTGGTCGAGCGCCGAAACAGTGATGAGCCGCTCCGTGCCAGGCGGCACCTGGATCGAGGCCAGCACCTCGCCGTTCGTGACGGGGAATCGCGATCGAATCGTGTCCTTCAGCCCGTAGCCGGTCACTTCGATCGTAAGCGTTGAGGCGCCAGGAAAGCGGCCCTCGACGACGAGATCGCCTGGGACGACTGGTGGCGGCCCCGCGGGCGTCGCTGGCCCGGCCGGCTCCTTCGGCGTCGAGCCGCGACAGCCGGCCATCACACAGAGCAGCAGCGCCGGCGCGACGAGGCGCACACACAGTCGCCGATCGCGCGGCCTGATTGATCGCGGCATCGTGGCTCCCGAATTTCTAACGTTTTTTCGACCCGGCAATCAGCAGCGCAACGCCGCCGGCGAGCGCGAGACCGCCGAGGAGCGGCGGCAACGGAATGGTCTTTTCCCGTTCCGCTGTGGCCTGAATCGGGCCCAGATCGATCACCTTCTCACGCTTGGTGTAGCTGATGCCGCCGATGGCGAGCGAGATCACGCCGATGACGATGAGAACGATGCCGACAATCCGCATGGGGGCTCCTCTCCATGCTGGGGCGATCTCCCCAGCAGCCCTTCCGGGTACCCAGAGGGTATCCCACCGACTCCGGATCCTCCATATGAATCGATGGGATGCGTCATGGCATCCCGGCGGGGTCAGTTGACGCCATCGCGGCGACTGCGGTATTTCTTAGTGGGATGTTTCAGACGCTCGCAGGAACCGCGTGCACCTGTTGTCGCCCGTTCCGGGCCTGGTGCCACTGCTGCGCGCGTCGGTGAACACGATTCAACCTTCGCGATTCTCACCACCGCAGGCACCAACCAGGCCCGGGTATTCCCCGGGCCTTTTTATTTGTGCGGGAGCCATGATCGACGCGTCCATTCGGAAGACTTCGGACCCCGCCGCCCTCGTGGGCCGGACGCCGCTCGTGCGGCTTCCACAGCTCGAGCCGCGGCCGGGGATCGAGATCTACGCGAAGCTGGAGACCCAGAATCCGGGAGGCTCGGTCAAGGACCGCGCCGCGCTGGCGATGATCGTCGAAGGCGAACGCACCGGCGCCCTGCAGCCCGGCCGGGTGCTGATCGACGCGACATCCGGCAACACCGGTATTTCCTATGCGATGCTCGGCGCCGCGCGCGGCTACCGCGTCACGCTCTGCGTGCCGGCCAACGTCACCGCCGAGCGGAAGCGGCTCCTGCATGCGTACGGTGCGGAACTCGTCCTGACCGATCCGATGGACGGCAGCGACGGAGCGATCCGGGAAGCCCGCCGCCGGTACGCGCGCGATCCGAATCGGTACTTCTATCCAGACCAGTACAGCAATCCCGCGAACTGGCGCGCGCACTACGACACGACGGCGGTGGAGATCATCGAACAGACCGGGGGACGTCTGACGCATTTCGTCGCCGGCCTCGGGACCGGCGGCACCTTCATCGGCACGGCACGACGGCTGCGCGAGTGGCAGCCGTCGGTGGCGCTCGTGTCGGTGCAGCCTGAATCGGCGCTGCACGGGCTCGAAGGGCTGAAGCACATGGCCTCCTCAATCGTCCCGCCGATCTACGATCCGAGCGTGGCGGATCGGGAGGAGCGCGTCTCCACGGAAGAGGCCTATGCTCTGGTTCGCCGGCTGGCCCGGCAGGAAGGGCTGCTCGTGGGGCCGTCGAGCGGCGCGGCGCTCGCCGCATGCCTGCGCGTGGCTGACGAGATCGATCGCGCCGTCATCGTCACGGTGTTTCCGGACAGAGGCGATCGCTACCTGTCTGAAGCATTCTGGACTGGAGAAAACGACGTGGACTCGACTGTTCCAGGCACAGACGGCTCACCCGACCCCGCAGACGTGGACGGCGTCCTGACGGTACCAGACGATGTGCTCGCCGCGATTCGCGATCACGCGGCGCGCGCATATCCTGACGAATGCTGCGGAGCCCTCATCGGCCATGAATCCGGTGAAGTCTTCGAGGCGCTTGCCTTGTCGAACGCGATGTCGGATGAGCGGAACCGGCGGTTCCTGATAGGGCCCGACGCGTACCGGGCAGCCGAGGCGCGCGCCGCCGAAACCGGACAGACGCTCATCGGCTTCTATCACTCGCATCCCAACCACCCGGCGGTGCCATCCGCGTTCGATCTCGAGCACGCCTGGCCGAACATGCGGTACCTGATCGTCTCGGTGGTAGCCGGCGGGATTTTCCCGGTAACCCCAGCCGTCCATTACAATCAACATCAGTGGTTTCGGCGCTGCGGACATGACCTTACTCTTAACCTGATTTCTGTATTAGACTTTTCAAATCCACTTATATTGTATAATGTTTCCGAATCAATAGCAGCAGGTTCAAGGAGGAACACACATGACTGAGCATTGTTGTGGTTTCGTTATCACGTCACAGAGGCCGTCAGACATGAATGCAGCAGCGGAAAAGGTAGTCCTGATTACCAACGAAGAGGATATTATTCACGCCTCCCATTCCAGTAGGTTTGGGGTCTTTACAGCCGCTGCGCCCCAGCCAAAGTTCCTCCTAGCGCAAATCCT
>JANNHC010000436.1:0-19596 GCA_031404215.1 Acidobacteriota bacterium | reverse complement strand
AAGGCCATTGCCGACGCGGTCCCGCTTCCAATCATTGTCTATAACGTGCCGGGCCGCACGGGCGTCAACGAGGACGTCGCGACGATCGTTCGCCTCAGCGAGTTGCCGAATATCATCGGCGTCAAGGAAGCCTCCGGGAACATGACGCAGATGTGCGACATCTGCGGCGCGGTTCCGGACGATTTCCTCGTGCTGTCTGGCGACGATGTGTTGACGTTGCCTGTCATGTCGGTCGGGGGGCGCGGCATTGTGTCGGTGGCGTCGAACGAAGTACCGGCGGAAATGGCGAGGATGGCGGAGCTGGCCGAGGCGGGTGATTTCACAGCCGCGCGCCGGCTGCATCGCGAGCTGCTCCCGCTGATGCAGGTCAACTTCATCGAGTCGAGCCCGATCCCGGTGAAGACCGCAATGGCGATGATGGGACTTGTGGAGGAAGTGTTCCGGCTGCCGCTCGTGTCCCCGCGTCCAGCCTCCCGCGAACGGATCGCGCAGGTGCTGCGCGATCTCCGCCTGCCGACGGGCGCCGCGACACTGCGTGCCTAGCCTCAGGGCTCAGGAAAGAAGGGACACCATCCGCGTGAGCGACCTCGCTTCGGAAATATCTGAACTGTTTGCCGCCGGGGCTGCGGCGGATCGGGAACACGCGCGCGATGCGTTCGTTCGACTTCGCGCGGCGCTCTCGACCGGCGCGGCACGCGCGGCGGAGCCCGACGCGTCGTCCCCTTCCGGGTGGAGAGTGAACGCGTGGGTCAAGCAGGGCATCCTGCTCGGCTTCCGTTTCGGCGACGTCGTGGACATGTCGTGCGATCATGGCCGTTGGCCATTCTTCGACAAGGACACGATGCCGTTGAAGCGCTTCGCCGCCGGGGGAGGCGTTCGCATCGTACCCGGCGGATCGACGGTGCGGGACGGCGCGTATCTGGGCCAGGGTGTGGTCTGCATGCCGCCGATGTACATCAACATCGGCGCGTATGTCGGCAACGGCACGATGATCGATTCGCACGCCCTCGTCGGATCGTGCGCGCAGATCGGCGAGCGCGTGCACGTCAGCGCCGCCGCCCAGATTGGCGGCGTGCTGGAGCCGGTCGGCGCGCTGCCGGTGGTGATCGAAGACGACGTGCTGATCGGGGGGAACTGCGGCGTGTACGAAGGCGCGATCGTGAAGCGCCGTGCGGTGCTGGCGTCGGGAACGATCCTGACTGGCTCCACGCCGCTCTACGATCTACCCAACGGCCGCATCATCGAGCCCTCGGCCGGGCCGCTGATCGTTCCCGAAGGGGCGGTCGTCGTGCCGGGGACGAGGCCGGTGACGAGCGGGAAGGGGGGCGAGTGGGGCCTCGCGGTCGCCACGCCCATCATCGTGAAGTACCGCGATGCACGCACGGACGCGCGAACGGCGCTCGAGGGGGCGATCAGATAGGGTGCCGGGGGTGCCAGGGGCGCACGGCGGTGAAGTGACAAGACTATGACATCTCGCTTCGATGCGGTCGCGTTCGCGCGGGCGCTGATTAATATTGATTCGACAACCGGGAAAGAACGCGAGGCAGGGGACTGGCTGGCGCGGGAGCTCGGCGGGCTGGGCTACACGGTTGTCGAACAGAGGGTCGATCGGGGATGCGCAAACATCGTCGCGACGATTGACGCGCCTCACGTGGTCCTCTCGACGCACTACGACTGCGTGCCGCCGTTTTTTCCGAGCCGTGTCGAGGATGGACGGATCTACGGGCGTGGCGCCTGCGACGCGAAGGGCATCCTGGCGGCCCAGGTCGCCGCGGCCGAACGGCTGCGGTCGAAGGGCGAGCGTCGGGTCGGCTTGCTGTTCGTGGTCGGCGAGGAGCGAGGCAGCGACGGGGCGGCTGTCGCGAATGCGGCGCCGGCAGGCTCCCGGTTCCTGATCAACGGCGAGCCGACGGACAATCGCCTCGGGACCGCGACGCGCGGGGTGCTCCGACTCCGGCTGCGAGCCGTGGGACGAGCGGCGCATTCCGCAGCGCCGGAACACGGCGAGTCCGCGATCGACAAGGTGATCGATGCGTTGGTGGCGCTTCGATCGATCCCGCTGCCGTCGGATCCGGAGCTGGGATCGACGTTTTACAGCGTGGGTTTGATTGAAGGAGGCGTCGCGCCGAACGTCATTTCGCCACACGCCACGGCCGAGGTGTTGTTCCGGACCATAGGCTCGCCCGAGGACATTTTGAAGGCGATCCAACCGCTCGACCGGTTCGTGACGTCTGAAGAAATACTGCGGGTACCGAACGTGACGCTGCATACGGTCCCGGGTTTTCCGACGGCCGTGTTTCCTTTCACCACGGACGTGCCGTTCCTGGGCCGCTGGGGCACACCGTTGTTGTTCGGTCCCGGCTCGTTCCTCGTCGCGCACACGAGCCACGAGCATCTGGAGATCGCGGAGCTCGATCGGGCTGTTGATGCGTACGAACAGCTCGCTGGCGCCTGTTTGAACCAGTAAACGTCCCGGCACCCCGTGCCGTAACCCTAGGTGACCCTTCCGTCCCGCGCCACGCCCCTGGCGCCGCGGTGCTCTACGGACGGCTATACAATCACCGCGGAGGCCGCAGGCGCCGAGGCGCCCGACACAACGTGGACTCGCTCTTCCGTTTTTTTTTCGAATACCGGCCGGTGATTTTTCAGCAAGGCGAGTTCCGCCTGGCGCCGTCCACCGGTTCGTACATCGCGGCCGTGCTCGCCGGCGCCGCGGTGCTGCTCGCCGTGGTGACGTATCGCGGCCTCGCGGGACGCGGCCGCGCCCGCGATCGCGCCGTCCTGACCGCGCTTCGCATCGCCACGCTCGGCGTCATGCTGTTCTGCCTCTTCCGGCCGATCCTCGTCGTGAAAGCGGCGGTGCCGCAGCAGAACTTTCTCGCGGTTCTGATAGACGACTCGCGGAGCATGCAGATCGCGGACTGGGGCACCCAGCCGCGCGGTGCGTTCGTCAAGCAGGCATTTGGCGCGAAGGACGCCGCGCTCGTGAAAGCGCTGTCGGAACGCTTCGTGCTGCGCACGTTCCGCTTCTCCTCGTCCGCCGCGCGTCTCGCCTCCACTGACGATCTCTCGTTCACCGGCTCCCAGACGCGGCTGGGCGCGGCGCTCGACGGTGCGCGCCAGGAGCTTGCCGGCCTGCCGCTGGCCGCCATGGTCCTTGTCACCGACGGCGCCGACACGACCGACACCGCGCTGACCGATGCGCTGCTCGGATTGAAGGCCGCCGCCGTGCCGGTCTTTACCGTGGGCGTCGGCCGCGATCGCCTCGAGCGCGACGTGCAGGTCGATCGCGTCTCCACACCGCGCTCCGCCCTCCAGGGCACCTCGCTCGTGATCGATGCCGTCGTCACGCAGACCGGCTATGCGGGGGAGACCGTCTCGCTCGACGTCGAGAACGACGGTCGAATCGTCGGATCGCAGGACGTGAAGCTGCCGATGGACGGCGAGCCGGCGACCGTGCGTGTGCGTTTTACCGCGGCGGACGCCGGGCCCCGCGTGTTCAAGTTCCGCATCGCGCCGCGCCCGGGCGAGCTGGTCACCGAAAACAACGCGCGCGAAGCGCTCATCGACATCGCGGACCGCAAGGAGAAGATCCTGTATTACGAGGGCGAGCCGCGCCCCGAGATGAAGCACATCCGGCGCGCCGTCTTCGCGGACAAGAATCTTGCCGTCATCACCCTCCAGCGCACGGCCGACAACAAGTATCTGCGGTTCCTCGAAGACGAGAATCCCGAGCAGCTCGCGTCGGGCTTCCCGAAAACGCGCGAGGAGCTGTTCGCGTACCGCGGACTGATCCTCGGCAGCATCGAGGCGGGCGCGTTCACCGGCGATCAGCTCCGGATGATCTCCGAGTTCGTCGAGCGGCGCGGCGGCGGGCTGCTCATGCTCGGCGGCCCGCGCGCGTTCGCCGAAGGGGGCTACGCGGGAACCCCGGTCGCCGATGCCCTGCCGGTGACGATCGAGCGTCCGGGGCGCGCCCTCGATACGCTGCCTGTGGCACGGTTACACGTGAAGCCGACGCGCGCGGGCGAAGCACACGGCGTCACGCAGATTGCGGCGACGGAAGCCGCTTCGACGGCGCGCTGGACCGACATGCCGGTGCTCACGAGCGTCAATACCATCCGCGGGGTGAAGCCGGGCGCCACGGTGCTGCTCACCGGCAGCGACGAGCGCCGCCGCGACCAGGTCGTGCTCGCGTCGCAGCGCTACGGCCGCGGCAAGACGCTCGCCTTCCCGGTGCAGGACTCGTGGCACTGGCAGATGGATGTCACGATGAGCCTCGAGGATCAGACCCACGAGAATTACTGGCGTCAGCTCCTGCGCTGGCTCGTGGACGGCGTGCCCAACGCGGTTGACGTGCACACGACGACGGATCGGGTCGAACCTGGCGAGCCGGTCACGCTCGTGGCAGACATCGTCGATTCGGCGTTCGTCGAGGTCAACGACGCGCGCGTAGTGGCGAAGGTGACCGGACCGACGGGTACGGTCGTCGATGTGCCCATGCAGTGGACCGGCGAACGCAACGGCGAATACCGCGCAACCTTTCCGGCCCCGGAACAGGGCCTGTATCTCACGCAGGTGGACGCGACGCGCGCGGGCAAATCACTCGGCACCGGGACAACCCAGGTGCGCGCGACGCCCAGCGACGCCGAGTACTTCGACGCCACCATGCAGGCGCCGCGATTGACCCGGATCGCCGACGAGACCGGCGGCCGCTTCTACACGCCGGAAACCGTCGCCGGGATGCCGGAGGATCTCCGTTACACAGGGCGAGGCGTCACCACTGTGGAAGAGCGGGAACTCTGGCACATGCCGGTCGTGTTGTTCCTGTTGCTCGGCCTCATTTCAGCCGAGTGGGGCTATCGACGGATGGTGGGGCTTGCGTAGGGCGCAAGGCTCAGGGCTCAGGGTAGAGGTAGAGCATTGATGGCACGCGCGCTGATGGGGATGCTGACGTTCGGGGCTGCGCTGGCGTGTGCCGCGCCGGTCTCGGCGCAGACCGTACATCTCGCGGTGATCGTCGGGCTGGCGGGCGATCCGGAGCACGCGGAGCTGTTTCAGCGATGGGCCTCGACCCTGGTGGACGGTGCGACGGGCCGGCTGGGAATCGCGCGCGATCACGTCATCTATCTGGCCGAACAGCCGGAGAAGGATTCGAAGCGGGCGACGGGCAAGTCCACCCAGCAGGACATCGAGCGCGCGTTTGCCACGCTCGCCAAGAACGCGAAAGAAGACGACGTGGTGTTCGTCGTACTGATCGGTCACGGCACGTTCGACGGAAAGGCGGCGAAGTTCAACCTGCCGGGGCCCGACATGACCCCGGCGAGCTTCGAGCCGCTGTTGAAGCGCGTGCCGTCGAAGCATGTCGTGTTCGTGAATACCGCGAGTTCGAGCGCCCCGTTCCTCGAGGAGCTGGCGGGCCCTGGACGGACGATTGTGACCGCCACCCGCACCGGCGCGGAACGATTCGCGACGCTCTTCGGCGGGTACTTCGTGGACGCGCTGATGAGTGACAGCGCCGACGCCGACAAGAACCGCCGCATCTCCGTGCTCGAGGCGTTCGATGCCGCGAAGCTGGGCGTGGCGCGCGCCTACGAGCAGGAAGGCATCATGCTGACGGAGCATCCGATGCTCGACGACAGCGGGGATCGCAAGGGAACGACGGATCCCAAGGCGGACGGAAAAAACGGGCGCGTGGCATCGATGCTCTCGCTCGGCACGGCGCAGAACGCCGACACGATGTCCGCCGATCCCACGATGCGCGCGCTCTACGAGGAGCGTCGTGAGCTCGAACGGCGCGTCGAAGGGCTGAAGCTGATGAAGAGCGGGATGGAGCCGGCGCGATACGCGTCGGAGCTCGAAAAACTGCTCACGAATCTGGCGCTCAAGGGCAGACAGATCCGGGACCTCGAGGGTAAGAAGTGAATGCGGCCTCCTGCCGCCGAACCGCGCTCGTCGGGCTCATCGTGTGCGTGGCGGGCAGCGTCGCCCTCGCGCAGCGTTTCGGGGGGCGCAATCGCCGTCCGCAACTCGACGTCCAGGTCCAGGGCAACACGCCGTACGATGGCCGCTTCACGTTCGTGCGGATTCGCTACGGAAGCAATCTCTTCGAGGGACGGCAGGGCCCCCCGTGGTCGCACGACTACCCGGACGGTGAGATCCACTTCACCAAGATCCTCGAGGACCTGTCGGTGCTGCGCGTGCGCACCGACGGGTCGAACGTCCTGTCGCTCGACGATCCGGAACTGTTCAACTACCCCATCGCCTACATGGCCGAGCCCGGGTACTGGGGCGTCACGCCGACCGAAGCGACCGCGTTTCACGATTACCTCCTCAAGGGAGGGTTCGCGATCTTCGACGACTTCCGCGGTGATCACTGGGACAACCTGCAGTACCAGATGCGCCTCGTGCTCCCCGACGCGGAATGGGTTCGGCTCGACGGGACCGCACGGGTGTTCCATTCGTTTTTCGAAATCGACGATCCGGAGTCGCTCGTGCCGCCGTACAACCAGGAGCTGCCAGCGTCGTACTGGGGGATTTTCGAGAACAACGATCCGAGCCGGCGGCTGATGGTCATTGCCAACGTGAACAACGACCTCAGCGAGTACTGGGAATACTCAGACCAGGGCGTGTTCATCGTCGATTTCTCGAACCAGGCGTACAAGTTCGGCGTGAATTACGTGATGTACGCGCTGACGCACTGAAGGGCTCAAGGCTGAGCCATTATTAACACTGGAGGCTCTCTTGAATCGCTCCGTCACTGACACTCTCGAACTCGACTCGCCGGACGATGTTGCGCTGGCGGAGCGAATGAAGGCGGGCCGGGACCGCATCGTCACCGAGTTGCGCAAGCTGATCGTCGGACAGGACGACGTGGTGACGGAGGTCCTGCTGACGCTGTTTGTCGGCGGCAACAGCCTGATCGTCGGCGTGCCAGGCCTGGCGAAGACGCTGCTGATTCACACGCTGGCGCGTGTGCTGGACCTGAAGTTCAACCGCATCCAGTTCACGCCGGACCTGATGCCCTCCGACATCACGGGCACCGACATCATTCAGGAAGACACGTCAACCGGCCGGCGGCAGATGGTCTTTGCGCCTGGACCGATCTTCGCGAACATCGTCCTGGCGGACGAAATCAACCGCACGCCCCCGAAGACGCAGTCGGCGCTGCTCGAGGCCATGCAGGAGCATCGCGTGACCATCCAGGGCCGCACCTACAAGCTCGACGAGCCCTTCTACGTCTTTGCCACGCAGAACCCGATCGAGCTTGAAGGCACGTACCCGCTGCCGGAGGCGCAGCTCGATCGCTTCATGTTCCACATCGTGATCGACCATCCGCCCGAGGATGAAGAGTTCGAGGTGGTCCGGACCACGACCGCGATCATCGATCCGACGTTCGAGCGGACGGTGACGGGCGAGGACCTGGTCGCGTTCCAGCGGCTCGTCCGCCGCGTGCCGGTCGCTGAGCCGGTGATGCGGTACGCGCTGAACCTGGTGCGCGCGAGCCGGCCGAAGAGCCCGACGTGCCCGGACTCGGTGAAGAAATGGGTGGCGTTTGGCGGCAGCGTCCGCGCCGCGCAGTATCTCGTGCTGGGCGCGAAGGCGCGCGCGCTGACGAGCGGCCGTTATCACGTGAGCTTCGAGGACATTCGCGCGATGGCGCATCCGGTGCTTCGCCACCGCGTGCTCACGAACTTCCACGCGCAGTCGGAAGGGATATCGACCGACACGCTCATCGACCGGCTGCTCGAGTCGGTGGCGGTTCCGCGATCGGGAATGTGAGCGGAGGGCTCAGGGTAGAGGGTACAGGTTACACAGGTGCTGAATACAACGTCCATTCCCGGCGCGCGGTTTGTCGATCCGGTCGTGCTGTCGCGCATCGGCAACCTCGAGCTGGTGGCGCGCCATGTCGTGGACGGGTTCATCAACGGGATGCACCGGTCGCCGTACTTCGGCGCGTCGGTGGACTTTGCCGAGCACCGGGGCTACGTGGCCGGGGACGATATCCGGCGGGTGGACTGGCGCCTCTACGCGCGCACGGATCGGTTCTACATCAAGGAGTACGAGGCCGATACGAACGCAAACTTCTCGGTGCTGCTGGACGTGTCGAAGTCGATGGGGTTTGGCAGCCGCGGCATCACCAAGCTTGAATACGCGAAGATGCTGTCCGGCTGCCTGACGTACCTCGTGCACAAACAGCGGGATCGCGTCGGCATGATCGCGTTCGACTCCGACATCGTCGAGCACGTGCCCCCCTCCGCGAAACACATGGACATCGTGCTGCACACGCTCGACCGGTTGAAGCCGGGAGGCCCCGGGAGCCTGCGCGCGCCGCTGCACAAGATGGCGGAGCACTTCGGGCGTCGCGGCCTGCTGGTGCTCATCTCGGACCTGTACGAGGATCCGGACGCGGTGCTCGAGGCCGTCGGGCCGCTGCGGTTCCGCGGCAACGACATCATCGTGTTCCATCTGCTCGACCCCGCGGAGCTCGATTTCACGTTCGACACCCCGTCGGCGTTCGAAGATCTGGAGACCGGCGAGCAGATTCCGGTCGTGCCGGACGCGCTGGCGGAGCAGTACCGCTCGCTGGTGCGGGCGCACATCGACGCCCTCCAGGAGCGCTTCTCGGGCAGCCGGATCGACTACTTCCTCGTCAACACCTCGTCCCCGCTCGATCACGCGCTGTTCAGCTATCTGAGCAGCCGTGACCGCTTCGCGCGCGTACGGTGATGCCGTTGTTTGCTGGAAGCTGGTAGCTGGACAATGAGTTTCTTGACCCCGTTATTCCTGCTCAGCCTGGCAGGTCTTGCCGTGCCGGTGATCATTCATTTGATCCAGCGGGAACGGAAGAACGTTGTCCAGTTTCCGTCGCTGATGTTCCTGCAGCGTATTCCGTATCAGTCCGTGCAGCGCCGGCGCATCCGCAACTGGCCGCTGCTGTTGCTGCGGCTCGCCGCGCTGGCGCTCATCGTCGCGGCGTTTGCCCGGCCTTTCCTGCGGCGCCAGGCGCTCGCCGCCGCGGCGGCGGGCGGCGCGCGCGAAGTGATCGTGCTGATCGACAAGTCGTACAGCATGGGGTATGGCGATCGGTGGGCGCGGGCCACGGCCGCCGCCCGCGATGCGATCGCGCGGGTCGGTCCGGCGGATCGTGCGTCCGTCGTGTTCTTTTCATCCGGCGCCGAGGTGGCGCTCCGGTCGACACCCGATCGCAGCCGCCTGAATGCGGCGGTCGTCACGGGCAAGCCGGGCGCCGGCGCCACACGCTACGGGCCGGCGCTGAAGCTGGCCGGCAGCATCGCGAGCGAGTCGCCGCTGCCGCAGCGTGACGTGATCCTGATTTCAGATTTTCAGCGCGCGGGCTGGCAGGGCGCGGACGGTGTGCGCCTGCCGGATGGCGTGGCGCTGACGCCGGTTCCGATCGGCGAGGCCGATACGGCCAATGTCAGCGTGACACCCGTGACGCTCCAGCGATCGACTTTTTCCGAACAGGATCGCGTCACGGTCACCGGCGGTATCACGAACCATGGATCCAAGGCGGTCGCGAACCTCGAGATGACGCTCGAAGTCGACGGGCGCGCGGTGCAGACCGGGCGCGTCTCGGCCGAACCGAACAGTTCCGCGTCGGTGACCTTCGCCGCGTTCACGCCCGCGGGGCACAATACGCGCGGCACGGTGCGGATCGCGAATGACGCGTTGCCGCTCGACAATGCCTTCAACTTCACCGTCTCCCCGAAGGATCCGTTACGGATCTTCATCGCGGAGCGCCCCGGCGCGCCGCGCGACGGAAGCCTCTACCTGTCACGGGCCCTGGCGCTCGGCGAGACGCCCCCCTTCGACATCGCGACGAAGTCCATCGACACGATCACCGCCGACGATCTTCAGCGCACGTCGGTCGTCATCCTGAACGACGCGCCCGTGGCGCAGTTGACGGCGGAGCGCCTCGGCGCGTTTGTCGCGCGGGGCGGCGGGTTGCTCATCGCGCTCGGCAGTCGCGGTACGTGGCCGGCCGTGACGGGCGCCGCGGACATCCTGCCGGCGTTGCCCGGTCAGCCGGTGGACCGCACCAGCGGGCAATCGGCGCGGCTCGGCGCCCTCGAGTACGGCAATCCGATCTTCGAGCCGTTCCGGGCGCCGCGCAGCGGCGATTTCTCGGGCGCGCGGTTCTACACCTATCGCGCCGTCACACCCGCGAAAGACGCGCAGATCATCGCGCGGTTCGACGACGGGGCGGCCGCGTTGATCGAGCGGCGGGTCGGCAACGGCCGGGTGCTGCTGTGGACATCCACGCTCGACCTGCAGGGAAACGACCTGCCGCTGAAGTCCGTGTTTCTCCCATTCGTGCACCGGATGGTCACGACGCTGGCGTCGTATGCGGACCGGCCCGCGTGGCTCACCGTCGGCGACGTGCTCGAGGCGCCGCGTGCCGCACCTGTTCCGGGGGCCACTCGGCAGGTCACGCCGCGTGTGGTGCTGACGCCGTCAGGCGAACGCGTGGCGCTCGATGGCGAGGGGCCCGACGTGCTCGAACTGACCGAGCAGGGTTTCTACGAGGTTCGCGCGCAGGCGCGCGACGCCGCTGCGCCGATGACCGTCGCCAGCAATATCGATCTCGGAGAATCCGATCTCACCACGATGGACCCGCAGGAAGTCGTCGCCGGCGCGATGGGGCGGGCGGGCGGCGCGGCCGCTGCCGGGACGAACGTGACCGCGACGGACCAGGAGCAGGAGCGCAACCAGCGGATCTGGTGGTACCTGCTGTTCGCGGGGATTGTCATCCTCGGACTCGAGACGCTGGTGGGGAACCGCGTTTCGAGGACTCAGGGTTCAGGGCTGAGAGGGGCTTAGAGGGTACCGGTCACCGATTTGTCGCAAATGAGCAGGGCACCGTCCCGTGGACCCCGATGCTAAGCTGAAGGCAGGAGACATCCGCATATGACCGACCAGATTCGGCGCATGGATACGGCCTCCGAGCTTGTGGAGATCATCGGCCAGGTGCGGAGGCGGTGGCGGATGAAGCTCGCCTTGCGCGGCGCGCTCGGCGTGGTCAGTCTTGGCGTGCTCGTGCTGCTCGCCTCTGCGTTCGGACTCGAGTCGTGGCGCTTCACGCCCGGCGCCATCATCACGTTCCGCGTGATCGTCGGACTCTCGCTGGCGGGACTCGTCGGGTATCTCTTCGTCCGGCCGCTCATGCGGCGGGCGACCGACGAGCAGGTGGCGCTCTACCTCGAAGAGCACGAGCCGTCGCTCCAGGCCGCCATCATCAGTGCGGTCGACGCCGAGCATGGCGGCAGCGGGTCGCCGTACTCGGTGGCGCTCGTGGGCCGTCTCGTTGAATCCGCCGTCGAGAAGGCGCGGGCGATAGACGCGGGGCGGGGGGTCGAGCGTGCGCCGGTGCGGCGCTACAGCGCCACGCTCGCCGCCATCACGCTCGCGGCCATTGCGCTCTTCACGCTGGGGCCCGCGTATCTTCGCCACGCGCTGTCGGCGCTGCTCGTCATCTCGCGCGATGTTGAAGCGGCCGCGCCTTACAGCATCGAGGTCACGCCCGGCAATGCGACCGTGGCGCGCGGCGCCGACCAGAACTTCACCGCCACGCTCGCCGGATTCGACGCCGAACAGGCGTCGCTGATGATCCGCAAGTCGCCCGAGGCCGCGTACGAGCGCGTGCCCCTGCTCCGAGGCGAGAGCGGGCAGTACGAAGGCATGCTCTTCGATCTCGCGGCGCCGATCGAGTACTTCGTCGAAGCGAACGGCGTGAGTTCCAGGCATTACACGCTGAAGGTCGTCGAGCTGCCCTACGTGCAGCGCCTCGAACTCGAGTACCGCTTCCCGGCCTATACGGGCCTCGCTCCGCAGAAGGTCGAAGACGGTGGGGACATCGCGGTCCTGAGAGGCACCGAGGTCCGCGTGCGCGCCCTGCCGACCATGAGCGCGCCCGGCGGCCAGATTGTGCTCGGGGACAAGGATCGATCGGGCCTCGCGCCCGACCAGGCCGGCGGATCGCCGGCGCCGCTCGTGGGCGCCTTCACGATCAACCGGGACGGGTTTTATCACATCGAGCTCGACGCGCCGTCGGGCGAGCGGCTGACGGCATCGCCGCAGTACACGATCGACGCGCTCGAGGATCAGCCGCCGACGGTCTCCATCTCCAAGCCGGGCCGGGACACGTCCGCCTCGCCGATCGAAGAGGTGTTTGTCGAAACCCACGCCGAAGACGACTTCGGCATTCGCGATCTCGATCTCGTGTACGCGGTGAACGGAGGCGCGGAGAAGAGCATCCGGCTGTTCGATGGCAAGAAGCGCATGCCGGAAGTGTCGGGCGGCCACACGTTCTACCTTGAAGAGCTCGACGTGAAGCCTGGCGATTTCGTGTCGTATTACGCGAAGGCCGCCGACAACGACGGCGTGCAGGGCCCCAAGCCGGCGATGAGCGACATGTATTTCGTGCGCATCCGCCCGCTCAGCAAGGAGTTCCGCCGCGCGCCCTCCGACGCGCAGCAGGGCGGGGGTGGCGGCGGCGGGCAGCAGAACCAGGTCGGGGCGCTCTCGGAGCAGCAGCGGCAGATTATCGCGGCCACGTTCAACGTGCAGCGCGATCGCAAGAAGATGACCGGGGACAAGGTGCGGGAGAACAGCACCGTCATCGCGCTCTCGCAATCGAAACTGCGCGACCAGGTCGAAGGGCTGCTCACCCGCATGAACAGCCGCCTGGTGGAGCAGGATCCCGCGTTCAAGAAAGTCGCCGAGCTCCTGCCGCAAGCGGTTGCGGAAATGAAGAACGCGGAAGGGAAGCTGCATGCCGCAAACCCGGCAGGCGCGCTCTCGCCCGAGCAGAAGGCGCTGCAGTTTCTGCAAAAGGCCGAAGAAGAGTACGAGATGCAGGTGCAGATGCAGCGCCAGCAGGGTGGAGGCGGCGGCGGGGGCGGCGGGGGCCAGATGGCGCAGGACCTCGCGGACCTGTTCGAGATGGAACTCGACAAGATGGCGAACCAGTACGAGACGCGCCAGCAGGCGTCGCAGGAGCAGTCCGATCAGAAGCTCGACGAGCTGATGGAGAAGCTGAAGGATCTCGCGCGCCGCCAGGAACAGGAAGCGGAGCGCCAGCGCCGGCGTGCGGCGCTCGGCCAGCAGGCGTCCGGCAACGGCTCGGGTCAGTCCCAGCGCGATCTCGCCGACCAGGCGGAAGAAGCCGCGCGCCGGCTCGAGCAGCTCTCGCGCGAGGAGAACCGGCCCGATCTCATGCAGTCCGCACGGCAGCTTCGCGACGCGGCCGACGCGATGCGCCGCGCCGCGGCGAACGGCCAGCAGGCCTCCGGCGCGCAGGCCGCGGCTGCGCTCGAGCGGTTGAAGGAAGCCCAGCGCCGGCTGCAGCAGACACAGGCCGGCCGCGCCGATCGCGACGTCAAGAACGCAGTGGAACAGGCGGAGGAGCTCGCGCGCGAGCAGCGCCAGATCGCCGAGGACGTCAAGGGACTGGAAACGGCGGGCGATCGCCGCCAGGACAAGGCGCAGCAGTTGATCGACCGGAAGTCGGCGCTCGAGCAGAAGGTCGGCGAGCTCGAGAAGCAGCTCGATCGCACGGCCGGTGATATTCGCGGCCAGGAGAAAGAGGCGGCGCGCAAGCTGTCCGAAGGCGCCAATTCGATTCGCGACAACAAGGTGCGCGACAAGATCAGGTACTCGAGCTCGATGGTGCGCGCCGGCGTGGCGCCGTCCGATCAGCAGCCCATCGAGAACTCGATCGGATCGAACCTCGATTCGCTGAAGAACACGCTCTCGCAGGCCGCCTCGGCGCTCGGCCGCCCGTCGCAGGCCGACGCGATGAACCAGGCGCTCGACAAGGCGCGTCAGCTCGCGCGTGGCGTTGATTCGCTCGATCAACGGACGCGCGAGCGTCAGCAGGGCCAGCAAGGTCAACCGGGCCAACAGGGCCAGCAAGGCCAAGGCGGTCAAGGGCAGCAGGGCCAACAAGGCCGGGGCCAACAGGGCCAGCAAGGCCAAGGCGGTCAAGGGCAGCAGGGCCAACAAGGCCAGGGCCAACAGGGTCAGGGGCAGCAGGGTGGACAGGGCGGCCGCAACACCGGCGATCCCACACAGGGTGGCTCGAACGGCATCGGCGACACGTTCGGCGGGCGGTTCAGCGACAACGGTGGCGCCGGCGACCGCCGGGGGCGTCTCTTCGGTGGCCAGTTCGATCCGGGCGACGTCCGCCAGTTCCGCGGCGAGGCGCGGCAGTTCGCCAGCGACGCGCAACAACTCCGCCGGATGGTGCAGGGGCAGGGCGTCGATCCCAAGGCGCTCGACGAGGTGCTGCGCAACCTGCGCGCCCTGGACGACGATCGGGTCTACCAGGACGCCGCGACCCTCGAGCGCCTGCAGGGCGCGGTGGCCGAAGGCATGAAACGCTTCGAGTTCACCCTGCGGCGCCAGGCCGAGATGAAGGGCAGCGAGGTGTTCCTCTCCGGCGCAGACGACGTGCCCGAGGAGTATCGCAAGCTGGTCGAGCAGTATTACAAGTCGCTCTCGAAGGGGCCCGAGAAGGTCCCCGACGCGGCCAAGCCCGACGCGGCCAAGAAGGACGACAAGAAACAATGACCCCGCGGCGGCTCCCGTGGCTGGTGATGGTCCTTGTCGTCACGGGAAGCGCCGCGGTCGGCGCGCAGAACTTCATGCGGCGCGGACGCGCGCCGCTGCGCGAGCCGACGCCCGGGAGCTTCGACGGCGGATTCACCTTCTGCCGCGGCATGTTCACGCAGGTTCGCTCGATGCGAAGCGGTGCCGGCTGGACGACCGATTACCCGGACGCCGATATCAATTTCTCGATTCGTCTTTCGGAGCTCACGAAAACGCGTGTCAGCCGCCGGCCCGATGGCGAGCCCAATCACCTGACCGTCCGGTTGACCGACGATGCTCTCTTCTACTGCCAGAGCCTCCACATGGAGGACATCGGCGCGGCCGAGTTGAGTGACATCGAGGTCGCGCGGCTGCGCGAATACCTTCTCAAGGGCGGGTTCCTGTGGGTGGACGACTACTGGGGCACCGAGGCCTGGCACTACTGGGTTCAGACCATCTCGCGCGTGTTGCCGCCGAATGAGTACCGGATCGAGGATCTGAAACCCGATCATCCGCTCTTCCACACGCAGTACCCGGTGAAGGGCGTTCCCCAGATTCCCTCGATCCGCCTGTGGACCCCTGGCGGGAACACGTCGGAAGACCCTCCCGACACCGACGAAGTGCACGGCCGCGGGATCAGCGATCACCAGGGGCGCCTGATGGTTTTCATGACGCACAATACCGACATCGCGGATGCGTGGGAGCGAGAGGGCGATGACCCGCGGTACTTCTATGAGTTCGGGCCGAACGGCTACGCGCTCGGCATCAACGCGATCCTCTACGCACTCAGCCACTGAGGCGGCCGCCGCAGCGGCACCTCGCGGAGGAACATGAGGTCACCCGGCTCGACGTGGACGGAGCGGCCGATGAAACGCCTTGCGCTCGCCGCTCTCGTCTTCGCCGTCATGGCCCTCGCGGTCGCGATTGCCGGTGCCCAGGGATCCGGGCAACGCTGGGGCCGGATGCGGTTCGCCGCGCCGCGGTTGCCTGTCGCCGATAGCTTCGACGGGTCCTTCAATTTCTGTCGCGGCATGTACGAAAGCGACCCGGCGCACCGCGAAGCGGGCGGCATGGGCTGGTGGACGGACTATCCGGACGCGGACATCAATTTTTCAATCCGGCTTTCCGAATTGACAAAAACCCGCATCAGCAGGCAGGCCAACGGCGAGCCCAACCATCTCGTCGTCCGACTCACGGACGACGCGCTCTTCAACTGTCCCTGGATCGAGATGGAAGATGTCGGCACGATGCTCTTGAGCGACGCCGAAGTCGTGCGTCTACGTCAATATCTGCTCAAGGGCGGCTTCCTGTACGTGGACGACTTCTGGGGTGAATGGGCGTGGGACCAATGGGCCCGCCAGATCGCCCGAGTCCTCGATCCGGGGAAATATCCGATCGTGGATCTCACACCGGACCATCCGCTTTTCAGGACGATGTTCATCGTGCCGAAGGTGCCGCAGATCCCGTCGATCAATTACTGGATGCGAAATGGCGGCGAAACGTCGGAACGCGGCGACGAGAGCGCGATCCCGGACATCCGGGGTATCGCGGACGAGAACGGACGCCTGATGGTTGTGATGACCCACGACACGGACATCTCCGATGCCTGGGAGCGCGAGGGAGAAGATCCGCGCTACTTCCACCAGTTCTCCCCTGACGGGTACGCGGTCGGCATCAACATCGTGCTCTACGCGTTGACGCATTGAGAGAGCGGAATCAACGGAGACGAACGAAGAAAGACAAGAACACGCCGTTATCTCTTGGCGAGCCGTCCCAGCGCGGTGTCGGTGCAGAAATAGATCGCGCCGTCGGGTCCGACGGTCACGACTCGCAGAGGGCCCACGCGCTGCTCCAGCAGCCTCTCTGAGCGCGCGATGCGTGTCGGATCGTCGTCTCCGAATCGCAGCCGCAGGAGGTAACCCTCGGCCGACGCGATCAGGGCGTCGTGGCGCATTTCCGGAAGCGCATCGCTCTGATAGAAGGCCAACGACCCGATTCCGGCGCGGATCGCACGCCGGCCTCTGACGATCGCACCAACGGGCGGCCCGGACATCGAGAGACCGCTCAGATATCCGGCGTCGCCTTCGTCATCCGCGATCCACAGGATGCCGGACCGCGGATCCCAGGCCAGTCCACGGGCCCCTCTGACGCCCGAGGCAATGGCGGGCGTGGTGCCGGCCTGATCGTGCGGCATCGTGCCGTCCGCGTTCAACCGGACGAGCCGGCCGTTCGAGCCGTCGCCGCCGAGCGCCAGGTACACCTTGCCATCGGAACCGAAACGCGCCACGGCTGACGCCTGCGTGACGGATGTCAAGGGACTCTCGAACAGGACGGCACGCTCGCCGAACGTGCCTCGAAGCTCGCGGTAACGCGACAGCCGGAATACCGGCCCATCGGCCGTGGCGGCGGTGTGTACGACGAACACGAAACGTGTGCGCGAGAAGTCAGGGTCGACGGCAATCGACAACATCCGGGTGGTGTCCCCGTCGCCGCGTCCAGGCGGTGCGAGCGCGTCAGAGCTCTGTAGCTGCTCGTCTGCGACGACTCGTATGCGGCCCGCACGCTCGGCGATGAACAGCCGGCCGTCAGGGGTGAACGCCGCGTCCGCCGGTGAATCGAGTCCTTCCGCGAGCTTGTCGGCCCGGAGCGTCAGGCCGTCGCGGGTCGTTTCGATCTCTCCACCGGTCCACTGCGTCGTGGCTGGAGCGGTCGACGCCGTGACCGTGACACGGAGTGACGACGAGCGTGCGCTTTCGATGGTGGTGCCGTCGCTGATGACGAACGTCGCGAGCTCCAGCGTGTGGGTGCCGTTCGACATCGAAGGGAGCCTGCCGCTGCACGGGTATCCGGTTGAGTCAGCCGTTCCGGCACACGAGCTTTCGGCGATTTCACTCCGGGCTCCGTCCACGTAGATGGCGTACCGGAACGTTGACAGCTGGGTAGGATCGCCCGCCTGCTGACTCCAGCCGATGCGCTCCCGGCCAGAGATGGATTCCGACCCCGTTCCCGGCCCGGGGGAAGGCGCGGGGGGCGTGCTTGAACCGCAGGCCACAGCAAAAAGCGTAATCAGAATCCCAGAACGGCGCATTGACCTCCATGATAGCTCCGGATTGCCGCGCAGACGGGCTGGGCTCAATTCCTGCAGTAGCATCACCTCATGCGAGTGCTTCGATATTTGACCGTCGTCGCCATCCTGCTCGCAGGCGTCATCGGAGGGGAACCCGCTCGAGCGCAGGGTTCGCTCAAGAGCCGGGTGCATGCCTCGGGGCTCACCTCCCCGGTCGCATTCGTCCAGGATCCCACTAACACCGCCGTCCAGTTCGTGATCGAGCAGGGCGGACGCATTCGAGTGCTTCAGAACGGCGGCGTTCAACCGACTGACTTTCTCGATCTGCGCGGGGTCATTTCTTCCGGCGGCGAGCGGGGACTGCTCGGACTCGCGCTGGCGCCCGACTACGCGACGAGCGGCCGTTTCTTCGTGAACTTCACGAATCCAGCAGGACACACGGTCGTTGCACGGTATGTTCGTTCGACGAGCACTCCCTTCGTGGCCGATCCCGCGTCGCGGTTCGATCTGCGCTGGCCCTCCGGCCTGCGCTACATCGTCCAGCCATACACGAATCACAACGGCGGTGACCTCGCGTTCGGACCGGATGGGTATCTGTACATCGGTCTCGGCGACGGCGGATCCGGCAACGATCCCGAGAACCGCGCGCAGAATCCCGCGGAGCTGCTCGGGAAGATGCTGCGGATTGACGTCAACGTCTCGGCCGGCGACCAGAACGGCTATGTCGTGCCCTCAACCAACCCGTTCGTCAGCGCTGGTCCGGCAGGTGTGCTCCGCGAAATCTGGAGCTTCGGCCTGCGCAATCCGTGGCGGTACTCATTCGACCCGCCGTCGCGCGGCGGCACCGGCGCGCTGATCATGGCGGACGTAGGACAAGGCGCGTGGGAAGAGATTGATTACGAGCCCGCCGGCAGGAGCGGCCGCAACTACGGCTGGAGAAACAGGGAAGGCGCCCATGCCAACGTCACGTCGCCGCCGCCTGTGTACGTTCCCCCGGCCGGCTTGACCGATCCCATTCACGAATACGGCCGCTCGGTCGGTCAGTCAATCAGCGGCGGATTCGTATACCGTGGCAGCGCTTTGCCGGCAACGTATCGGGGCCGCTATTTCTTCGCGGACTACGTACAGGGCCGCGTGTGGTCGATCGGGCTGACGATCGATCCCTCGACCGGGGAAGCCACGGCGTCGGCGCGCACCGACCACACCGACGAACTGGGCGGGACAGCCGTCGTTGGAAACGTCAGCGCCTTTGGCGTGGACGGGGCGGGAGAGCTGTATATCGTCAGCCATCGAAGCGGCACAATCATTCAGATCACCGGCACGGCCCCTCCGCCCACGGCGCCGACGAATCTCCGAATAATCCGGTAGGGCCCAGCTCCCGGTATTCGGATCCCGTCATCCTGTCATGTTGTCATGTTGTCATGGCCGAATCTCAGTGCGGCCGTGCTGGAGCATCGAGATCTGACGCCGGCGCCCTCGAAAATTCCAGATGCGGTCGGTTCGGACAGGGATGCCGGCGCGATATCTCAGGAAGTCGTCGGGGTCGTAAATCCTGACCTCGTGATTGATGTCGGCGATTGGCGGCCAGCCAAGCCCGCCGAGCATCGTCTTTCCCTCGAACTGTCGCACGAACTCCGGTTGCTCCCAGTGTTCAAGCAGCAGATACGGCCGATAGCCCTGCGCGCGCAGGAACTCCAGCGCGCGATCGAATCCGTCGGCCGGCAGCGCCCGCCATGTCACGGTCACGCGTCCGGAATAGAAGCGGACACTCCCGCTTTCGTGCGCGGTGACGATGGCCGCGTTTTTCGGAAGCTGCGAGTCCACGTATTCGCCGGCCAACCGGAACCGGCGCTCGAAATCACGCAGCCCGAAGGCGTGCCCGTCGATCGCCCCGCGCACGAGAAAGACCGCGATCA
>JANNHC010000435.1:0-11839 GCA_031404215.1 Acidobacteriota bacterium | reverse complement strand
CTCAAGCAATTGCAAGTCGATTCGCTCGCGGGCCTGTTGGCCGAGGGCTTGGTGTCGCTCGACTGCGCCGCACCAGACGGCATGCGGGTGCGTGCCAACGCTGGAAGCGCTCGTTTGCATTTATCTGCGGCTGAGGCAGTGACATTTAGCTTCAGGAACGCCATGACCCGGCAACGTCTGCTTTTGACCAATCTGTTGATCGCCGGAGTCATAGGCGGCTCCTTGTACGACATCGTGACGCGCCAGGAGCACTGGCCGTTTTCTGATTACCCGATGTTTGCCACGGTCCACCGCAGGCCGGTACTCGACAACTGGTACCGTATTTTCGGGGTCACTCACGACAATCGCGAGGTCGCCATTCTCGAGTACTCGCAACTCTGGCCCCTTGATCAGTCACGCCTGCCCCTCGGACTGCGGCGGCTTCAGCAGGAGGCCGGAGGAGACCAACGGGTTCGGATCGCGCTCGAGGATGTACTCGCACGCTACGAACTGCGCCGAGCCCGTAGTCTGCATGACGGCCCTGCAGTGAGTGCCTTGAGGTTGTACAGCCTGGGCTGGGATCTGGAGCCCTACGCGGCCAATCTCGACCGCCCGAGGACCAGGCAGCTCATTGCTGAGGTATGGCGCGCGCAGGAGGCGCTGCGATGATCGCCTCCCGCATCCTCCGGAGCTGGCAGACTTTCTGGTTCGAGCCCGTGGCCGCGACGAATCTCGGGGTCGCTCGTGCGCTGTTTTTTATCAGCCTGGCAATCTATTACCTGCCCCATGACTTCAGCGGCTGGGGCGGGGTGTCGGCGGCGCTCTATCAGCCCATCTGGTTTTTCAAATGGTTCGGCATCCCGATCCTCGGCGAGAGCGCGCTGAACATCCTGCAGGTCATCTGGAAGCTGAGTCTCCTGTGCGCGGCGGTGGGGTTCTTCACGCGCACGAGCATCGTCCTTGCGGCGATCCTCGGCACATACCTTCTCGGCCTCGGACACAATTTCGGACAGCTCTACCATTTTGACGCGATCCTCGTGATCGCCTTCTGGATTCTCGCCTTCTCGCGGGCCGGCGATGCATGGTCCGTCGATGCGCTGATACGAGTCGCGCGCGACCCGGCCACCGTGCGGCCCGCTTCGAGCGGGGAATATCAGTGGCCCGTGCAGCTCATCCTCGTTGCCTTCTCCCTGGTGTTTTGCGCCGCCGGCATCGCGAAACTTCGCGCATCGGGCGTGCAATGGGTGCTCTCGGATCACCTGGCCATCCTGCTAAACCGCGTCCAGTACCACATCTCGGATGCCGATCCTCTGGTGACATGGGGCAGCGCATTCGCCGGCGTGCCATGGATCTCCCGTCTGATGGCCTTCGGCACAATCTTCTTCGAGACCTTGTACCCGATCGCGCTGTTCAGCCGAAGGCTGCGCGTGCCGCTGGTCCTCGGCGGCATGGGGCTCGTGCTCGGTATCCGGGCCCTCATGGGACCGACGTTCGAGAATTTCCTGCTGATGAATATTTTCTGGGTCCCCTGGGACCGCGTGGGCGCGTGGATCTCCGCACGTGTCGCAGCGCGAACCGAGATCCACGTCTTCTACGACGGCGCGTGCGGCCTCTGCCGCCCAACGGTTGCGATTCTGCGGCGGCTCGATTTGCTGAGCCGCGTGGCCTTCGTCGACGTGACCCAGCGGTGGACGTCCATAGCCGCGCAGTTTCCTTCCCTCGATCGCGACCGCTGTTTCACCGATATGCACGCGGTCACGCGGGACGGAGCGACCTTCGCCGGTTTCGACGCGTATCGCGCCCTCGCGCGGTTCCTGCCCCTCGGCTGGATGGCGCTTCCCTTCCTCTACATACCTCCGGTGGCAGGACTTGGACGCCGGGTGTATCGCTGGGTCGCCGACCATCGCGAGCGGTCTTGTGCGCTTCCCCTCCCGCCGCCAGCCGGAACGCCCATGACACTCGGCGAACGTGCCGATCAGGTTTCGGACGTACGATGATGAACACGGCTCCGGCGTTGGACATGTCGGTCGTCGTTCCGACGTACAACCGAAGCGTGCAGCTGCGCCCGCTGCTCGATGCGCTCCTCGCGCAGGACGCCGGCGACGTGACCTACGACATCATCGTCGTGGACAACAATTCCCGGGATGACACCCGTGAGGTAGTTCAGAACGCCATCGCCCAGGACACGTCCCGGCGCATTCATTATTTGTTCGAGCCGCGGCAGGGCGTGTCGCACGCTCGCAACACCGGCATCAATCACTCGCGCGCGTCCATCATCGCGTTTCTGGACGACGACGGGATACCGGAGCCGGACTGGATTCGATCCATGAAGCGCGCCTTCGATGAGTATCCGGAGGCTGATTGCATCGGGGGCCGCGTGCGACCGAGATGGACGACACCCCGGCCGTCGTGGCTCGGTGCCTCCCACGCAGGCCCGGTGGCCCTCCAGGACAGGCCGCACGCATCTTGGGTGAACCGCTCGAATGCGTCCGCGTGCCTCCTGACCGCCAACCTGGGATTTCGTCGCGAGGTGTTCACGAAGCTAGGCGGGTTCTCCCCGGACTACCCGCGCAATCAGGACCGCGAGCTCGAACTGAGACTCTGGCGCGCCGGGATGCAGGGCCTGTACTTACCGTCCATGGACGTCGTCGTTGACGTGCCGGCGGAGCGGCTGACGAAGCGGTATCACCGGCGCTGGCAGGCCACGACGGGCAAATACCACGCGCTCCTGCGCTTCCGCGATACCGTCGATCGGGACGGCAGACTGCATGACGAAGAGAGTAAGGCGCGGCGGTTTCTCGGCGCGCCGCTGTTCCTGCACCGCGAGTGCCTGGCGCACGTGGCCGGGTGGTTCGCCGCGGCGGTCCTGCGCGAGGCCGACCGGCGCTTCTATCACGAGTCGCGGCTGTGGTACTTCGCCTCGTTCTTCCGGACCCGTTTCAGGACGGATGTGGCGCCGCACTTACGTCCAAAGTTCGTCCGTCCGCGGCTGGCACCGCACGAACGGACGTGACGCCGTCAGTGCCGGCGCGGCGGCGCTGACGTGTCATCGGGGACCGTTGGCCGGGCGCCGACGCCCTTCGTGCCGTCGCCAGTCCTCCCACGCGTAACCCGCGTAATACGCAAGCATCATCTCGTGTTCGACCGAGGACCGGAGGTCTCGTCGAACAAGACTCGCGACGAGACGTGCGGTGTGGCGGAGCATCTCGCCGATCATGAAGCGCGGTACGCCACGAATCCGCTTGATCGCCTGGATGTCCACCCCGCTGTCGGCACGCGGATGCATGCGGTGCAGCCGCGCGCGTGAAATGCCTTTCCACACCCACCATTGCCGGAAGTAACGCCGGGTCAGCCGGCGGGCAGGCACGTGATGGTGCAGTTCCATGTCCGGCACATACAGGCCTCGCGCGCCATGGGCCCGCGTGCGGCAGAAAAATTCAGCCTGCTCCTGACCCAGTAGGGAGTTGCCTTTTCTCCCGAGCTCGGGAGCGAATCCACCGATGGCATCAATCAGCGTCCGGCGCACCGCCATGTTGGCGCCAATGGGAATGCGCCCCTGCTCCTCGAACACAAGCGGGGCCGGCCCGTAATCGAGGATCGCGATCGCTCCCCACAAATCGGCCCGGTCGTCTCCGAGCCACCGCGGTCGCCGGGCGCCCCAAATCGGGCGCACAGGGCCTCCGGTATAGTCAATGCTCGCGTCCGCCATCATCGGAGCGATTGACGCTTCGAGCCAACCCGGTTCGACGCGCACGTCGTCGTCGGTAAACAGCACGAACGTTGACTGACTAGCCGTCAGGCCGGTATTGAGGGCGAATGATTTGCCTTGTCGCTCCTCGCGGACGCAGTACAGCGGTGCCGGATAGCGAGCTTGAGAGGCGCGCACCACCTCTGCCGTGTCGTCGGTCGAATTGTTGTCTACAACCACGACATCCCAGGTAATTTCTGGGGCGACGCGCATGCGTGCGAGGCTGGCCAGTGTTTCCTCCAGCATGCGGGCACGGTTATATGTGCAGATCAGGACGGTGGCGAGCGGTACTGATGAGCTTTGGACTGAAACCACGCCGGAGTGATCGCAACCGTCGTGCCGATCCCCCGCGTCCTGGGCGTGTGGCGTGAGGCCATGCTGATCTCCCTTTTCGTGCTGGCGAGGATCGTCGCCAATCCTCTCTCCAACGTCTTCCAGAAGCAGCTCACGCAGAGGGACGCGAATCCGGTTTTCATCATCGGCGTCGTCTACGCCTTCCTCACGGTGATGTGTCTGCCGCTGATCTTCGGGCCAGCGTCGCTCAACCTGCGACTCGGGTCGGCGGTGTGGGCGAACATGTCCGTCTGCGCATTGCTCGCGGTCGCGGGCAACGTGCTCCTCGTGTACGCGCTGAAATCAACCGACCTCTCCATTCTCGGACCGATCAATGCGTACAAGTCGATCGTCAGCCTCGTCATCGGTGTCTTCCTGATCGGGGAGCGTCCCACGGCGATGGGGGTCGCCGGGATGATCCTGATTCTTGCCGGCAGCTATGTCGTCCTGGGCCGCGACGATGGCCAACCGCGCAGAAACGCGTTCGGACGGTTTTTTCGCGAGAGAGGGATTCAATTGCGATTTGCCGCGCTGTTCCTGTCCGCAACCGAGGCGGTCTTCCTGAAAAAGGCCATCCTCCTTTCGTCGCCGGGGACGGTGTTCGTCCTCTGGTCGATCCTCGGGTTACCCATCGCGGCCCTCGCGTTTGTGATCCTGCTTCGAGGGAGGGCGGCCGCCGAAATTGTCGCGTGTTGGAAGCATCCGCGCACGTATGTGTGGCTGGCGATCACCACAGGCCTGATGCAGCTCGCCACCGTTCTGACTTTCGGGAAGCTGCAGGTGGGCTACTCGCTGGCGCTGTTCCAGATGTCGACACTGCTCAGCGTGTTGCTCGGGTACCGCTATTTTCAGGAACGTCATGTTGCCAGACGGTTCTTCGGATCGGTGGTGATGGTGGCCGGTGCGGTGATGATCATCGTTTTCGGCAATCGATAGCCTCCGGAGCGCCAGGCAACCCATGGCGCCCTTGGTCGAATCCCGTAAATCCGGCAGGCCCAGAGAAAAGTGGAGGCCTGTCTGTCATGTTCCAAATCCTGGTTGTGTCACAAGGTGGGACACCATGCTGTTCCATCCCGTAACACAATCGGACAGTCATTAGCACCAAAAGCCCGTATTTTCGCGATTTCAAGCTCGGCACTACTCTTGTATCGCTTGGCTTCCGAAAAGCGCTACAGGCACCGTCCCCTCAAGTTCTCGGAGGCGGTCACCTCTCTTGCGCGGCATCGCCCGTACGCTTCTTCGACTGCGGGCGTTATCACCGGTATGGATGTCATGACATTCGAAAGCCCACGGGCTTCGCAGAGGACACTCTTTATGGCTGATGACTGTTCGCACTGTCGCGAGGAAATCGCCCGGCTCGCCGAAGAGAATGCTGCGCTGAGGCGTGCGGCACTCGCATTTGGTGGACTCGCTGAGCGCCTCAATCTTGCGCTCCAGGAGGAGCGGCGATTGCGACAGCGCGCCGTAACCAGCACGCCGCGCGACGCGGCCGAGCCGCTCGCTCGAGGATCGGCGCAGCTGCGCGCATAGACGGGCTGTTCATCAGGCGCATCAGAAGGACGAACGACCGGCAACCGGAAAACCGAAAACCGAAAACTGACTCGAACATTCTCCACCGACCGCGGCGATACGGGACGGCGTCTTGATCTCGTCCTTCGCCGGCACCTGGCGGACCTGGATGCCGCCACCCGGACACGCGTGCAGGGCTGGATCACGGAGGGCGCCGTTACCGTCAACGGGCGCCCCGTTCGCCGGGTCGCTGCGCGGTGCGCGCCGGGAGCCGTCGTGGCGATCGTGCTCCTCGAAACCGCAGCACCCACCCCCTCGGCAATCGAGCCGGACCCCGCGACCCTCGACGTTCTTTTTGAAGACGCGCACCTGCTTGCGGTCAACAAACCCGCCGGTATCGTCGTGCATCCAACCCACGCGCACGCGAGCGGAACACTGATGAACGCGCTCGTCTGGTATGCGCGCGACTGGCCGGCGATGTGCCGCCCGTCGATCGTCGGACGGCTGGACAAGCTGACCTCAGGCATCGTCGTTGTCGCGAAGACCGCCGCGATCCACGCCGCGCTGCAGCGAAGCCTTGCGACGACGACCGCCGAGAAAGAGTACCTGGCGGTCGTCTACGGCCGTGTCGATGTGCCGGCGGGACGCATCGCCCTGCGCCTCAGTCGGGACTCCGGCGACAGACGCCGGATGGTCACCTCGGACGACAGGGGGGCCGCGAGCCTGACACGATTCGAGCGTCTGGGCCGCGTTGCGGCGCGCCGAGCGGGGCTCGCGCTGTTGAAGTGCCGTCTTGTGACCGGACGCACGCACCAGATCCGCGCCCACCTCGCCTCGCGCGGCTGGCCGATCGTCGGCGACCCCACATACGGGGAACCCCGATGGTCGTCCGTGCTGGACGTGTCGCTCGCGGCCGCACTACGCGCGTTTCCACGGCAGGCGCTCCACGCATGGCGCCTCGCCCTAGTCCATCCCATCACTCAGTCGCGACTGGAGATCCGTGCCCCGATCCCCGAGGACCTGCAAACACTGCTCGCCGCGTCAGGCCTGGATGGAGTGGTGGAGGCACCTTCGTCGTGACCCTGGCTCGTCGGCCGCACGTCGTGAGATCCACCACAACGGCGGAGAGTCGCTCGAGACTGCCAGGGTTGTAGAGATGCCGGTCAGGAGGCTCCTGTCTTGCGCAGCGTTTCACGGATGCCTTCGAGGAGCGCTTCACGATCCGACCGCATTTCGTCGGTGATCACGACGACCGGAAGGTACTCTGGCGCTTCGAGGCGGATGCGTGCCGCCGCTTCGGGTTCTGCGACGACCACGTCGGGACGGATGCCGGTCACCACGCGCAAGGCCTCTTCAACGGTCGGGCTCGTCGTAACCGCAAAACGAAGCTTCGCGAGAACCGCTTCTGATTGGGCGACGACTGCCTCTCCCTCGCCAACGAGCAGGACGAGCGGTGCGAAGCCACCGGGATCCTCCGTGCGGCGCCCGCCCCTCGGTTGTTTCCGTCGCTCGGGCCCACGGCGCTGCTCAGGTGTTTGTGGCATGTGCGGATGATAGTCCGTAATCGTCAGACCCGTCCTGAAACATTTCGAGCTGAGCGGACCTGCGCGGCATACGGCGTGCACCTTTTACGAGCGTGATGTTTCTCGAGCGCAGAAAGGGCTTCGGCGAAGCCACAATGGACCGGCGGAAGACCTACGTCGACATAATGGAGCGCGTGCTGGGTAACTCTCTTCCCACGGACTCTCCGCTGGACCCGGGCTCGTTCACGATAGCCGCCGCCAGGGAATCGACTATCGGCTCGACTGTATGCGAGATTCAGGTCACCGTGCTCGACAGTATGGACGACCGTCGTCGCCGCTGACTTACCGCCCGGCCGGCTGCCGCTCGTTCATCACGAACGCCCACAAGGTATCTCCCGCCCCGACGATCACGTACTGGTTCCCGTCGAGCTCGTAGGTGATCGCGCCGTTGCTGACGGAGGCATTGAGCCCCGCGTGCCACAGCGCCTCACCGGTGGTCGCGTTGAGCGCGACGAGATCGCTCGAGGCTCCTCCGCTGAAAATGAGATTACCCGCGGTACTGAGAAGGCCCGAGCGCGATCCACTTTCCCACTTGTGGCTCCACTTCACTTTCCCGGTCTTGTAATCGATCGCCTGCAGCATCGCTTCGCTCCATCCACCGCGATCGGTGCCGCCCCAGCCCATGGGGTTGTCGCCCGGGTCGTAGATGTAAAACACGCTGAACGCACGCGCAGCGTTGACGTAGAAGAGACCGGTCTGCGGGCTGAACGTGGGCGGCGGCCAGTTGGCCGCGCCGCCCTGGTTCGGCGACACGAGCGTACCATCGGGCTGCGGGTGCTTCTTCGGGTTCGGCACCGGCTGCCCCTTCTCGTCGTAGCCCATCGCCCAGTTGGTCTTCACGTACTCGGACGAGACGATCGCGGTGCCATTCGTCCGATCGAGGACGAAGAAATGGCCGTTGCGCGCCGCCTGCGCGACGAGCTTTCTCGTCTGGCCGTTGATCTGCCCGTCGAAGAGCACGGCGGTTTGTGTCGAATCCCAGTCATGCGTGTCGTGCGGTGAGGACTGGAAGTACCAGTTCATCTTCCCGCTATCAGGGTTCAGCGACACGATCGAACCCGTGAACAGGTTGGCTCCCGCGCGATTGACGTGTGCGATGACCGGCTGCGGATTTCCCGTCGTGACGTACAGCTGGTTCAGCTCGGGATCGTAGGTGAACGGCTGCCACGTCATGCCGCCGCCGTGCTTCGCCGCGTCCTCGTTCGGCCAGCTCTCCGACCCCGGGTCCCCTTTCTTCTGCGGCACGACGTACCAGCGCCACTGCATCTCTCCGGTCGCCGGATCGTGCGACTGCACGTAGCCCGGCACGTCGAGATCGTCGCCGCTGACGCCGACCAGTACGCGGTTCTTGACGACGAGGGGGGCCACCGAGCCGTAGTAGAACTGGTCGAGATCGCAGATGGGCTTGCGCCAGCGCTCCGTGCCGTCCTTGATGTTGAGCGACACGAGGTTGCAGTCCGGCGTTTCGAAGAAGAGCCAGTCCCCCAGAATCGCCGCGCCGCGATTCCCGATGTGGATGCCCCCTTTCGATTGCCAGGCAAAGTGCCAGATCTCGCGCCCCGTGCGCGCGTCAACCGCCCAGACATGATCCGGCGCAGTGAGATACATCACGCCGTTCACCTGCAGCGGGGTGCCCTTGATGCTGCCCGGGTTGCTCGTGCCCGCGCCCGGATTCAGGCGGTACACCCAGGCGAGGCTCAGCGCGCCGACGTTGCCGTCGTTGATCTTCGTCAACGTGCTGAACCGCCGGCCGGTGTAGTCGCCGTTGTAGCTCGGCCAGGCATCGGTCCCCGGGTTGAGAATCTTCGCGGGGTCGAGGCCGGTCTGGGCCGCGGCCACGAGGACGAGCGCGGAGATCAAGCCGCAGACGAGCAGCGCAAGGCGTTTCATTTCAACGTCTCCAGGTAGGCAACCACGTCATGAATGTTCGTATCGCTGATGGTGTCGAGCAGCGCGTGGTGCGCGGCGAGCGGGTCGTCCTTGACCACCTTCACGTTGGGCCCCCGCCTGAAGGTGCGATACGCGCCGGAGGCGTCGCGCAAGGAGACGTTGAAATCATCCATCTGCACGAGCACGCCCGTGACCGGTTGAGCGGAGGCCGGCGTGACCGTCACCTTGACCGCGCTCGCCGGCGGAGGACCAGTCGCACGTCCGCGGCCGCGGCCGCCGCCGGGGAAGAGGAAGCGCTGCTGCAGATCAATCGGTTCGAACCGCCCGCCGATGCCCGCGAGATTCCCGGTCGCGGCGTGGCACGTCGCGCACTTGCCCTCGCCGTTGAAAAACGTGGCGCCGGCTTTCGCGTCGCCGGTCAGGACGTTCTGGGGCTTGAAGAGCGGAGAGCCGCGGAACGAATCGTTCACGCGCTGGCGGAGGAAGTGCGCGAGATCCACGAACTGCACGTCGGTGATGGTCGTGACCGCCGCCCCGCTCTGCATCTTGTGACCGCGTTTCAGGAATGGTCCAAGCTCGCTGCCGTATCGGTCGCGCAGCACCACGAGCGACCGCGTGAGGTTGGATCCGTTGTCCGTTCCCCGCGCCTGCGAGCCGTGACAGTTGATGCATTCGGCCGCCCAGATCGTCCTGCCGCGATCCGCGAGGGCAGGATCGACCAGCGGCGCATCGGCCGGACCCGCCCCCATCACACCACCGCGCGCGGGTCCCGGTGCTCCGCGGCCGCCCGGCGGAGCCTGTCCCCGGCCGCCAGAAGGAGGCTGCGGTGCCTGCGCGGCAACCATCGACACGGTCGCGGCCAGCCCGAACGCCGCCGCACCTATCCAGGCACGTGAAGTCAACGCGTTACGCAAGGGTTTCTTCTCCGGACGGGGCATCTTACGACAGGTTCTACGTTCTATAGGGTTCTACGAAGTTCCACGGGGTTCTATCAGGTTCAAGTTCAGGGCTTTGGGACTCAAGTCCACGTCCAGGAGATCGCCGATGCGCTCGATCGGGATATCGGCGGCGGGGTACCGCCGGAGGATTTCCGGATCGTGGGCGTAGTGTCCCTGTCGCGGGAACACGGTCGTCACGCGGCTCCCCCACACCGACTTGAACGCGGCCAGCAGGCGCAGCTTGTCGTCCACGAAGACGTAGTGCCCGGCCGGAAATCGCCGCTCCACGTCGTCAAGCTCCAGCTCCTTGTGGACGTAGATGAGCACGTTGTGATCGACCGCTTCGAGCAGACCGGAGCGTTCGATCTTGCGCGGCTGAAACACGACATCGCCGTCGGTGAGGATGACGACCGGCCCCCAGGTCTCGAGCCGATCGATCACGTCGAGCGAATTGGGAAAGAGCCGGTCCGCAAACGGGTAGTTGATGAGAAAGGACGACACGCTCAACACGTGGGGATCGCGCGGGTGCTCGACCCGATAGGCCTGGAGCGCGCCGAGATAATCCGCATATCCGAGCTCGGCGCGGAGCCGTTCGAAAATGGTCCAGTAGTGCCGCTGGCACTCGTGGCCCACGGTCGCCTCCAGGTGCCGCATCAGATCTGCGACGACGCGATCGTTGTCGAGGAGCGTGTTGTCCACGTCGAGCAGGAAGACGATCGGTGCCGTCATCAGCCGCTCGTCAGCCGCGGATCAGGTTGTGGACGGCCGCCGCGAGCATGTCCGGGGACAGAGGCTTGGCGAGGCATTTCTGAAATCCAGCCGCCAGCACGCGCTTTTTCAGCTGCGGATGCTCGTGAGTCATGACCGCGATGGCGGGAATACTTCCCCCTTGCGCGGTGCTCCGGCTGTTGAGCGCAGTCATCAGCGTCAATCCGGCGTCCACGGGTTCGCGCACATCCGCCACAATCATATGGGGGAGGTCGTACCGCGACAGGCCGTCCAGGATCTTCAGCGCCTCCGAGGTGGTCCTGACCGCGGTCACCCGCGCGCCGTGCTGCTCGAGGGCCACGGTCAACATATCGCGGCCATCGGCGTGATCGTCCACGACCAGAACCCGGACGTTGGCGAGCGTGACGGGTTGCGAGTCCGACGCTCCCGGCGCGCCGCCGGAAAGCTCGGGACGGCTCGGAAACGTGATCGTAAAGATGGACCCGGTGCCCGGCACACTGCTGACGCCGATGCGTCCGCCATGTAATTCGACCAACTGGCGGACGAGCGATAAGCCGATGCCCAGTCCCCCATGACGCCGGCTCGCCGACGGATCGGCCTGGCGGAACCGTTCAAAGATGACCGGCAGGAAATCCACGGGAATCCCTTCGCCGGTGTCGGTGACGGTCAGCGTGAGGTTCCCCGCGCCACGCGAAATGGCGACGGTGACATGGCCGCCAGGCTCGGTGAACTTGACGGCGTTCGCCAGGAGATTCCAGGCGATCTGCTGCAGGCGGTCCGGATCCCCCAGCATGGTGAGGCCTTCACCCTCGAACGCCGGCTGAATGGTCACGTGCTTGGCGGCCGCCGTGGGTGCGACAACGTCGATGGCGGCGAGCACGACGCGCGCCAGATCAACCGGCTGTGTATCGAGCCGTAACTTGCCGCTCATGATGCGCGCCGTGTCGAGCATGTCGTCGATCAGCCTGACCTGCGCCGCGGCATTGCGGTCGATCACCTCGAGCGCCCGGGCCAGCATGGCGGTGTCCGCCGGCCGGGCCAGCAGGATTTTCGTCCAGCCGAGCACGGCATTGAGAGGCGTGCGGATTTCGTGCGACAGCGTGGTCAGGAACTCGTCCTTGACCCTGACC
>JANNHC010000434.1:0-2998 GCA_031404215.1 Acidobacteriota bacterium | reverse complement strand
AGCGACAACCAGAAGTCCTTGTACTTTTTATCGGTTTGCAGGTATCCGTAGGCGTTCGTGACGCCCTGGCCGTGGATGGTGCCATCTTCGACTGTCCATTTTTCCTTGCCCACCTCGACCCAGTTCGTCAGGTCTTTCCCGTTGAACAGCTGCACCCACTGCTCGCCCGGCAGTGGGGCGCGGTTGCGCGGCGCCTGCGCGGCGCTCGGGCGCGGAGAGGTGAGTACGAGGAGGGAGATGCAAAGGACCAGCGATGACCGAAACACGATTGGACGCATGAGGCTCCTTAGGGAGAGCAGATTAAGCGGTCATGATACCTCGGGCCGCTACCTGTCTACCGTGTTTGAGACAGGCCAGTCAGTCGCGCGGCGCCATGACCCGCTGACGGGTCAGACCGACACAATTTTGCAGGGCCCTGTACCTGTTCGTCGATCCGGCACCGGTTCATGCCGTGCCTCGCGAGGCCCAGGGCGAGACGTGCTCTCAGGCCGCCGGCGGGGGCATCCGGAACGTCTTCTTCACGTACTCGATGTTGGCGCGGGTGTCGGCGACGATGTCCTTCGTCGGCGATCCGGTTTCGAGGACGTACCAGCCGCGGTAGCCGATGTCGTAGAACTCCTTCGACATGCGCGGCCAGTCCATCCTGCCGCCCGGGCTGGACATCAGCATGTTGGCGTTCTTCACGTGAATCTGGTTGATGCGCTTGCCGAGCATCTTGGGCTCGGCATAGATATCCTTCACCCGGGGCACGATGTTGTGCGCGTCGTAGTAGACGGCGACGTAGTCCGACCCGATCGCATCCAGCAGTTTGATGTTGTCCTCGGCCGAAATCCAGTCTTCCAGACCGACCACGACGTCGTACCGCTCCGCGTAGCGCGCGACTTCCTTCATCATGGCGACGAAGGTGTCCACCTGCGCCTGGTTCGTCATGTCGATGTGGCTGTCGCCCAGAATCGGCAGGAGGATGTTGTTGGTCCCCAGGTTGTGGGCCACTTCGACCGCCTCGATGAGCAGGATGGCGGCGGCGGGGTTGGTGTGGAGTGGCAGCCGCGACTTCCCGGGCGAGCCGATGGCGAGCGAGCAGATCTGAATCCCGTTCTCGAGCGCTGCGCGCTTGAAGGCGGCCTGGGTTTTCGGATCGCGCACGGTCGGCGTTTTGCCGTCCGTCGGGTACTGCACGCTCACCTGGATGCCGTCGAGCCCGATCTCGCGCGCCAGGGCGATCTTGGTGATATCGCCGCGCTGCCCCAGGTTCCAGTCGGTCATACCGATCCGAACCGGCTGCGGATTGATCGTTTCCTTCGTCTGCACAGGCTCCCGCCCCTGTGCCTGGGCGATCGTCGGCACCGCGGCCGACGCGATGCTGGCCTGCTTCACAAAATCCCGCCGGGTCATCAACATAGTGATCTCCCTAGGTCGTCTTCAGAATGCCTTCCCAGCCCTTGCGGTACTCCGGCCTCTTGATAAACGGGGCCGCTTCCGGCGCGTTGCTTGCGAGCAGGTTCTGGTAGTCCCACTCGATCTTCTTCCCGGTCCGGTAGGCCACGTTCCCGAGGTGGTTCGCTTCGGTCGTCCACCCGGAGTACTGGAAGTTGGAGCCCGGTACGGGACCGACACCTTTCGCGTAGTTGACCCATTCCACCCAGTGCCCGGGCGACCGGGGAAGCGTCTCGGGCGGCGCCTGGAAGTCCTTGAACTTTTCCTCCGGCAGCAGCTTCCCATTGCCGAGCAGCATGCCGTTGGCGCCGATGAAGAGACACGAGCGGCCGCCCCACTCCGGCACCCAGCCTGGCGGCTTGCTGTCGCCCTGGTGCCAGACGAGCGTGAGCGCTGGCTGCGAACCCACCGCCGCGTACTCGTAGGTGGCCTTCAGCGTCGCCGGCGCCAGTTCCTTGTGCGCCGGCCCATGGGGCGACGTCGATTCGATCGTCAGCGGGGCCATCGCGAACCCGCCCTTTCCGTCCGGCCGCTTAAGGTCCAGCACCGTGTACGGCACGTCGTTGTCGTGGCTGCCCAGGTCGCTCATCGTGCCGTTCGCGAAATCCCACCAGCGGTACCACCGGGGACCGGGGAAGTAGGTGTCGTGGTACGGCCGTGCCGGGGCGGGTCCGAGCCAGAGGTCCCATTGCATGTGAGGCGGGACCGGCATCTCTTCCTTGAAACGGTCCACGATCTGGATGCCGTTGTAGAACCCGTGCGGCTTGTCGAACTTCTCGGCGGACGCCGCATCCTGGAGCCCCCATGCGCGGTCTGCCCAGACGTGGACCTCGCGCACGGGACCGATGACGCCGGTATCGAGGATTTCCTTGATTTTGCGCCGCATGGGCGAGGCGTGGCCCTGATTGCCCATCTGCGTGGACAGCTTCGGGTTTTTCGCCGCCAGCTCCCGGATGAGACGCGCTTCCCAGATGTTGTAGGTGAGAGGTTTCTCGCAGTAGACGTGTTTTCCGTGCGTCAGCGCCAGGTAGGCCGCAAAGACGTGCGTATGCTCGGCGGTGGCGATGACGACGGCGTCGAAGTCCGTCGGGTTGTCGAACACCTTTCGGAGGTCGTACACCGTCCTGGCCTTCGGGAACCGCCCTGACGCCGTCTCGAGCGTGTTCCCGTTCACATCGCAGAGGACGGTGACGTTCTCATCGGGATGCGGTACGGCCGGGTCGGCATCGCCGCGGCCGCGGCCGCCGCCCGACTCGCGCCCGGGCGTGATGGTGAGCTCGTTGAGGCTCGCGCTAGCGCGGCCGCCAGCGGCGATGAACGCGATGTTCAGCTTGTTGTTCAGATTCTGGCCGCGCAGAATCGCGGGCGCTCCGGCGACTACACCGGCCGCCGCCAGGGCCCCGCCGACGAACTCCCGCCGCGTCATATGACGCAGGAGCGTTTTCTTTGTCGTCTTGTTCGTCGCCTTCTTCATGGTGTGCTACCCCTGTTTCCCTTTGAACGGGTGCGCTTCAGGTCGACACTGACATCGGCTTTGTCCGTCGGTCGCCGTAGTCAGTTC
>JANNHC010000433.1:0-24388 GCA_031404215.1 Acidobacteriota bacterium | reverse complement strand
TCGTCGAACCGCGTCATTCGTGTCCGGATGAACTGTCCGGCGGCCGGTTATATCCGGAGTGTTGAAGTTCTCGGGACGGCAGCCGACACGGCGGGTGACCGGTGCTCCGCAACCACGTATCCGTTTCCCGCGCCAGACATGGACATTATGACGCGTCCGAATTTCGATGGCCCGGTGCGGACGCTGCCCGCTGGCGCGACCGTGAGCAACGTCGTGCTCCAGTTCAGTCCAGACGGAACCGCGTCGAGTGTGGTGGCGGGTGTCGCGACGACGATTGCGGCTCCGATCGCGGTCACGATCACCCGTGAGAGCAAGTCCAAGACAGTAACGGTGAACAATGTCGGCAAAGTTCAACTCCAGTAGCCGCGGATTCAGTCTCGTCGAGGTACTCATTTCGATGGGCCTGCTGACGGCTGTCTCGCTCGGTGTCGCGCAGCTCTTCGCGCTGTCCACGCGGGCCAACGTCATCGCCAAGGGGCAGACGTCTACGACCGCGATGGCCCAGCAGAAGCTCGAACAGCTTCGCGGACTGACGTGGGGATTTGACCTGGAGGGCCTGGGACTTCCGCTGTCGGACACGTCAACCAATCTTTCGGTCTCTCCGCCGGCGCACAACGGCTCGGGGCTCAACCCGTCGCCCATGGATTCGCTCGAAGAGAACACGGCGGGGTTCGTGGATTTTATCGACGGCAGCGGCGCCTGGGTAGGCACCGGCACGACGCCGCCGGGCTCGGCGGTGTACATCCGCCGGTGGTCGATTCAGCCTCTGCCGACCAATCCCAACAACACGCTGGTCATCCAGGTGCTCGTGACGCCGGTTACCAGTGAAGCCGCCCGCGTCGGGTCTGCATTTACACGCACGCGGATGGCGGGCGACGCGCTCCTCGTCACTGTGCGGACAAGGAAAGCATCATGACGTCCCGTGTGCAGGCGCCGCGCTCGTCAGCGGCAGGGTATTCCCTGATCGAGCTGCTCGTGTCCACGGCCATCATGATCACGGTGACCGGCGCGATCTTCTCGCTCATGAATCCGGCCCAGGGCAATGCGCAGACGCAGCCCGAAGTCGCAGACATGCAGCAGCGGATGCGCGTGGGCAACGAAACCCTGTTCAAGGAGCTCGTAATGGCGGGCGCAGGCCCCTATCAGGGAAACGTGACCGGAACGCTCGTGAACTTTTTCGCGCCGATCCTTCCGCGCCGCATCGGCCGCGACAACCCGGATCCGGCGACCATGTTCAAGGACGACACCATTACGCTCTCGTACATCCCGAACAGCTACTCGCAGACGACGATCAGCTCGTCGATGCCGAATGTGTCCGCGGAATTGAAGGTGACAGCACAACCGAACTGTCCCGCTGATGCCGGCAATCTGTGCGGCTTCACGGAGGGCATGGACGTCATCATTTTCGACATGAGCGGCAACTTCGACATGTTCACCATCACCCAGGTCCAGGCCGCGGCCGCGCACCTGCAGCACCGGGGCCAGGCCCTGAGCAAGGCGTACGACATCGGCGCATCCGTCACGCAGATTGTCAGCAACACCTTCTATCTGGATCGGGGCACGAACAAGCTGATGCGTTACAACGGCGGCACGGCCGGCGTCCCGAACGATGTACCTCTTGTGGACAACGTCGTGGATCTAAAATTTGATTATTACGGCGACATCAATCCCCCACGTCTTCCCAAGCCGCCGGCGGGTGAGGCGAACTGCCTGTACGACGCGGCGGGCAACTTCATGGCCCTGCCCACCCTGCCGCCAGACGACGGTTCGCTGGCTGTGCTGCCGGGCGCGATGTTGATCGATGGACCGATGTGCGGCGGGGGCACCAACCAGTTCGACGCCGATCTGCTGCGGGTCCGCAAGGTCCGCGCGACGATGCGTGTGCAGGCGGCCAATCCGTCACTTCGAGGATCGGATACGACGTTGTTTCGAAATCCCGGTACGTCCAGGGGCGGCGAAAAGTTTGTGCCGGACTACACGATCACGTTCGAAGTCGCCCCACGAAATCTGAACCTGACACGCTAATGAAGACCACTTCCCGCTTTCACGCGAGGCTGGCCGATGAACGGGGCGTGGCGCTCATCATCGCGCTGATGGCGATGATGCTGCTGACCGCGCTCGGTGCGGCGGTCGTCATGGTGAGCAACACCGAGACGCACATCGCGGGCAACTACCGCAACAGCCAGGAAGCGCTGTACGCGGCCGACGCCGCCGTTGAGCGCGTCGTCCAGGACCTGTTGCTGGTCCCGCGCTGGAACGACATCCTGGGTGGCAGCGCGCAATCCGGTTTCGTGGACGGTGGGATGACGTCGTCCAAAACGATGCCTGCTGGCGGGACGATGACGCTCTGCTGCGGCGCGAACACCGCAACGGCCCAGCTCCAGGCCGAGACCGACACGCTCAATCTCTGGGGCGCCAACAACCCCCAGTGGAAGCTCTTTGCGTGGGGCCCGCTCAACGACATGCTGCCGAACAATCAGATCGACAGCCCGATGTACGTCGCGGTCTGGATTGCGGACGACCCGGCTGAAACGGACGGCAACCCGGCGGCTGACGTCAATGGCACGCTGACGCTGCACGCCGAGGCCGTCGGGCCGTCCGGCACGCGGAAGGTCATCGAGGTCACCGTCGCGCGGACGTCCAGCACGGAAATCGAGCGCGGACAGATTGCCCAGCGCGGTCAGGAAGAGTTGAATCAGCGCGCGCGCAAGGCGGCAGTGCAGACGCCCGGCAAATCGCTTTCGAACATGCGCATGAACAATTCGACCGGAAACCTGGTCGTGCAGTGATGGATCCACTTATGTACGTAAGGCCTTTCAGCCGTCGAGCGCCCGCGCCGTTTCGCCGGCGTTCGCTTCGAATGTTCCGCCGCCGCACCGGGGCGACCGCCATGCTGGCTGTCCTGGTAACGCTCTGGTGGTCCGCGACGGCGTTCGCCCAGCTCGATCCGCTGCTCTTCATCAAGCGGGTGCCGCCGACGGTCATTGTCGTATTCGACACGTCCCTCCGGATGCTGGAAGACGGAAGCGGCAATTTCTACGATCCGAATTACTATGTGGTCGCGAACGATGCCGCCGCGATGCTGGCGTTTCCGAATATCACGGCGCCCACGAAGTCGTACCGCCGTGTCTATCGCAATCTGCAGAACGTGGCGGCGCCGGAGAAGTACAGGGCCGACAGCATCTCCGCGACGCAAGCGCTGTGGGATCCGGCCACTGGGCTCAACTCCAATAGCGTGAGCGACCTCGCCTTTCTTGACGCGACGAGGTACAACATCGCGAGACATGGACTTGCGGCGGCCGTGGCCGAGAATGCCAGCACCACCCGGTGGGGGTTGATCAAGCTGCGTCAAAATACGCCCGCATGGCGCAGCGGTGCGAACTGCGACAAGCCGGTGTTCGTCAGCGACGCGGCCCAAGTGCTGCACAAGGACACGACCCCGTGCGATGCGAGCGCGGTGCTGGGCAATTACGCGATTTACGCGCCCAGCGTGGCGACCGCGAACTTCCTGCAGACCACGGCGCCTGCCGGCGGCGGCCCGGTCATCGCGCCCGCCGCGAACACCGCGGCCGCGTTCGCCACGCTGCTTGTCAGGGAGCCCAACCACACAGCGGCGCTCATCCCAGCCGGCATCGACGGCGTCGGCTACGTGGATCGTCCGCTGACGTTCGCGCTGGACGATGCAAAGGCGGCCGCTATCGCGGCGATGAGTGCCGACACGGCCGCCAATCGCAGCTGCCGGAACACCATCGTCGTGCTGATCACCGGAGGCAAGGACAGCGGGGATGCGGCGTACGCGGCGAGTCACAATGCGGCCACCACAGCGGCGCAGTTTGCGGCCGTGACCGCCGGCGGTGTCACCAAGCGTGTCCCGATTGTCGTCGTTGCGGTGAAACCTGCCGCGGCTGACGTGGCATCGCTTCAGGCGATTGCCACCAACAGCGGCGGGACCTACCGGAGCGCCTCGACCGCGTTCGAGGTCACGGCAGCCGTTGACCACGCCGTGCAGCAGGCCTTCGCGCGTGCGGCGGACTTCGACTCCAGCACGTCCAGCGAATTCACCCCGGTCAGCCCGATTGTCGGCACCGTCAATCTGGTGAACGCGGCAGACGCCACTGGTGCTCCGCTTCCCGACACCGACATCACCGCCAACCCCGGTGGTCAGCGGTTGGCGCAGCGCAGTAATTTCCTGCTGACCGCGGGGTTTACCCTCCCGGGCTTCGATGGGGTCCTGCGCGCGTTCCGGACGTTCAAGCCGGTCACCGATTCCTCGACGCCGACCGGCTGGAAATTCGTGAACGACGGAACGAAGCTGTGGCCCGATCTCGACGGCCGACCCAGTATGGCGGGGAAGGCGCGTATCCCGGCCGACCCTGACACGCGCAACATCTTCACGTACATTCCCGACGGGAGCGGCGGCGGATCGGTGATGCCGTTCACCCTGGCGAATGCCGCCACGCTCAGCACCCATCTTGGCACCACGACGACGACCAACGCGCTCATCTCGGCCGTGCGGGCGCAGAACCTCGGCGCCATCATCGGATCGACGCCGGCGGTCATGGACGTGCCGTCCCTCGACCCGCCGCCCGACGACGATTACGGGCGTGCCGATGCGCCGGCCTCATTCGCGGGATTGCACAAGGATCGGCGGGCGCTGATTTTTGTCGGCGCCAACGACGGCATGATCCACGCAATTGATGCGCGCACGGGCTACGAAGTATGGGCGTTCATCCCGTATAACCTCCTCCCGAAGCTCAGGACATTCCGCGACGGGCAGGCGGTCGATCAGTACGATTACTTCGTGGACAGCTCGCCGAAGATTGCCGAAGTGAAGATCGCCGGCGCGTGGCGCAGCCTGCTGCTGATCGGCCAGGGCCCCGGCGGGACGTTCTACCAGGCCTTCGACGTCACGGAGGCGGGCATGGGGGTCAGTCCCGCGCTTGACGATCTATCGGCGGTCAGCTCGCTGCTGGGCCGTTTCGACACGGCGAACGAATCTATCGCGTTCAAATGGGCGTTCCCGAACTACAGCAGCTTCGATCCAACCTACACCGCAACCTTCTCCGTCACCGACGGCACTCCTGGGGGCAAGGTCCGGATGTACGGGGACTTGAAAGCGACGGCTACCTTCGTGGAAAAGACGGTAGGCTTTACGTGGTCTGACCCCGCGGTGGGTGCCCTGAACGCCGACCGCTCGACGACCGCGGTCATCGTGGGCTCCGGGTATTTCCCCGACATCGAAGCGTCGATCCCGAACCGCGGCGCCGCGGCGCCAAAGGCGGGGAGCGCGATGTACCTGCTCGATGTCGATACCGGGGTTCCAATCGGGAATCCGACCGGAGCGGCGTGCCCGGTCATCGCGAGCGGGTCGGGGTCCGGCACCGGCTGCGCGCTCGTCGCCGACATAGCGGCGAACGGCCGCAAGAACGCCCTGCAGGCGGATCCGACCGCCGCAGGCGAGAGCGGCTCGGTTGCCGTGTCGAAGGCGTACATGGGGGACGTGGACGGCACGTACTGGCGGTTCAGCTTCACCGCCGCCGGCGTCATCTCGGCCAACCAGATGGCGAATACGACCCAACCGATCTACGCATCGTCTGCCTTGCTCTTCGTCGGCACCACGGACGTGTATATGTTCTTCGCGACCGGCAGCGATCTGCTGGCGAGCAGCACGCCGGGAGGCACGGGCACGTTCAAGCTGTATGGGTTGAAGGACAACAGCCCGGCCGCCGGCGCGACGACGAAATTCGCGATCAACTTGGCGGCGGTGACAAATTCAAGCGGTCTCGCGACGGGTGAACGGCCATCGACCTCGCCGTCGGTGGCGGGCGACATCGTGTTCTATACGACCACGACGGAATCGGCCGGGGCGCCGTGCGCGGACTTCAGCGCCAACCTGTACGCCCTGACGTACGCGGGTGGTGCGGCGTACGACACGAACAACAACGGTCAGATCGACAACAACGAGAGCACGATCGCGAAAACGCTCGCGGGACGTGCGACCGCTCCCTTCATCGTCGATCAGCATCTCTACACCGGCACGTCGGGCGCCAACGGGGCCCGCGTGGAGGCGTTCGGCGATCCCGAAGACTTCAACAACGGTATCGGGCAGGTGGGCGTGCGCATTCTGTCGTGGCGGGAAATCCGGTAGTGGCGCCGGCGATTCTCTGCGCCAAGTGCGGCTCGAAGGTCCGTCCCGGCCGCGAACGGTGTCCGCGGTGCCGGGCGTTCATCACGGTTCCGGATCCGGCGCGCGCCGTCGCGGCGAGCCGGAAACTGGCGAAGATTGCGGGCGGCGTGTGCGCAGCGTTTGTGCTGGTGCTGGCGGGGCTGTGGATCACGCGCGGCCCGGAGCCGGACGCCGCGCCAGCCCGCGCCGCGAAAGTGGCCGATCCGCTGTCCACGCGGCGCCAGGCGGCCCCGATCACGGAGGCGCAACCGGCCGCTCCGCTTCCCCCAATCGGTCGCGACCGCCCGTTTCTGGATCCGGCCGGCGCCGCCACGGCTGCGTACGCCTCGGGCGACTACGCGACATCGCTGGCACAGTTTCAAGCGGCTATCGCGCGCAATCCGCAGGACGCCGACTCGCTCAGCAACCTCGGCCAGGTGCTCGTCCGGATGAACCGTCCGGCCGATGCCATTCCGTATATCCAGCGGGCGATTGCGATTGCGCCCGACCGCTGGGCGTACCAGTTCAACCTGGCACGCGCCCTCGGGCTGGTGGGACGCACGGATGAGTCCATCCAGGCCTACCGCCAGGCGCAGACCCTCTTTCCGGGCGATTACGTCACGACATTCAATCTTGCGCTGGCGTTGCACAAGAACGGCGACGAGGCCGGAGCGGTCGAGCAGTATCAGAAGGCGATCGCGCTGCAGCCCGAGGACGCCTCGTTCCGGAAGGCTCTCGGGGTCAGCTACGAGCGGCTGCAGAAGCGCGCCGAAGCCGCCGCGGCCTACCAGGAGTACCTGCGGCTGTCGCCAGACGCCGCGGATGCCGATAAAGTTCGTGCAAGAGTCGCGGAGCTGACTGGTCCGTCCGGGCCCTCGTCCCTCCCCGCGGCCTCTGAAAGGTGACACCCAGCTCAGCAAAGTGATGCGCTCCAAGATTATGCCGTTCATCGTGGCCGCGGGCCTTGTCGCGCTGCTCTGTTTGCGCGCGGGTGCGGCGCTGGCCCAGTCGCCTTCGCTGGTGGAGCTCGCGCAGAAGGAACAGGAGCGCCGCAGGGCCCTCAAGGCGGCAGGGAAGGTCTACTCCGACAAAGACCTGCCGAAGTCCGCCACGCCCGCGGTCGCCTCGACGGTGCCCCCGGGCCCGACCGTGATTCCCGCCGAACCGAAGCCCACGGAAGCCAAGCCGGACGATCAGAAGGACGAGGCGTGGTGGCGCGGACGCATCGGACAGGCGCGGGAAGCCCAACGCCGGGCCGAGGCGTTCGCCGAGGCGCTCCAGAGCCGCATCAACGCGCTGGCCACCGACATGGTCAACCGCGACGATCCATATCAGCGCGCGAAGGTCGGCGACGACCGCCAGAAGGCGCTCGCCGAACTGCAGCGGGTCACGAACGAGATCGAGCAGTCCAAGAAAGAGATCGCGGACATCGAGGAAGAGGCGCGCAGATCCAACGTTCCCCCCGGCTGGCTGCGCTGAGGTTCCGGCTCTTTAGTTTCTAACGCCCCGCCCGCTCGCCGCGATCGCAGATTCCGCGTACGCGCCCCACCGCCACACGCTCGGCGCGCAATTCTTCTCAACAAAATGATCGGATTCGCAGCCGCGCCGCGTTGGAGCGCGGGTTGCACCGTCGCACCTCTATCAGGAGGTGATCGTGCGCACGACCGTCGAACCACCGGCGAGTGCCGGCTTTGCATTGCTCGAAGTGCTGATCACGGCAGTCCTCGTCGTATCCGTCGCCGCCAGCGCGTCGCACGTCATCGCGATCACCGTTCGCGCGAGCCATGGCGCGCGCGTCCGCACGATGACGACGCTGCTCGCCGCGGAGAAGATGGAGCAGCTGCGATCGCTGGCCTGGACGCATGTCACGACCAGTGGCCCCGCAATCAGCATGTCGTCCTCCGACGTCACCACGGACCTGAGCCGCGATCCCGCAACCGACTCCGGGCCCGGGCTTCTGCCGTCACCGGCGGGAACGCTCGACGCGAATATCGCAGACTATTTTGATTATCTCGACGCTGGCGGGCGCTGGGCGGGGCGCGACGAATCGCCGCCGCCTTCGTCCGTCTACATCAGGCGATGGGCGGTGGAGCCGCTTGCCAGCGATCCCGAGAACATACTCGTGTTCCGCGTCATCGTCGCGCCGCGTGACGGCGGGATGGCTTCATCCGACGCCGCGCGTCTCGTCAGCATCGAGGCCCGCAAGTGATCGCCCGGGTTCCTCGTGAAGGTCTGGCGGAGCCACGCGGGTTTTCGCTCGTCGAGGTCTTGATCGCCTCGGCTGTCAGTTGCGCGTTGCTGAGCGTGCTGCTTCAGTTCGCCGTGTCGGCCCAGACATCGCTCAGCGTTCAGGCCGATGTGGCGGACATGCAGCAGCGGCTGCGTGTCGCGCTCGAGAGCATCCGCCACGATCTCCTGCTCGCCGGAGCGGGATTGTCCCGCGGCGCCGCGCGCGGTCCTCTCGTGAATGTGTTCGCGCCCATTGTCCCCGCACGCCTCGGCGTCGTCGATCCTGATCCCGAGCTGTCGTTTCAGTTCGACCGCATCACGATCCTGTATGTCCCGGAGACCCGCGCCCAAACTGTCCTGACCGCGGACATGGCTGATCCTGCCTCGCCGATCCCGATTGATGGAAGCGCTCCAGGGTGTCCCGCCGCGAGTGCCTGCGCCTTCGCGCCAGGCGTCGATGCCGTCATCTTCGAGCCGGCTGGCGCGGGAGGCGCGCACGAGCTCATTACGGTGCTGGCGGCCGACGTCGCGGGAAACACGGTGACCCCCACGCAGCCATTGTCCCGCGCGTACGCCGCCCGATCCGCTGTCGCCGCGATCGTGCAGCGAACGTACTACCTCGATCGGACCCGCAGGCGGCTGATGGTCTACGACGGTGTTCGCAGTGACGTCCCGCTCGTCGATCACGTCGTCGATCTGCGTTTTGCGTACTATGGCGATCCACGCGCCGAAGGGGTTCCGCCCCCGCCAGCTGGTGCTTCCAGCTGTGCGTTTGCCGGCTCGCCGCCGGTGCCGCTTCTCGCGAGCCTCGGGGGCACGGCTCCGAAACCGCTCTCCGACTCTCAACTGACCGACGGCCCTGTCTGCGGCCTGGCGCCCAATCGGTTCGACGCGGATCTGCTGCGGATTCGCCGTGTCGCGGTCACGATACGGCTAGAGGCTGAGTCAGCTGAATTCAGAGGCAGAGGGTCCGCGTTCGCGACGGCCGGTTTGTCGCGGTCGGGCACGAAGTACGTGCCGGACCTGCAGACGACGATCCAGGTTGCGCCGCGCAACATGAACAGGTGGTGACGTCGTGACGTTGCGCAGAGGTGAATCGTGGTTCGGCGAACGCGGCGCCGCGCTGGTGTGTGCATTGATGGTCATCGCGCTTCTGTCAACCCTCGGGGCCGCGCTCGTTGTCGTGGTGACCACCGAATGCCTGATCGGCGCGAACCATCGAGCCGCGCAGCTGGGCCTCTACGGCGCGGATGCCGGCGTGGAACGAGCGATAGGCGAGCTTCGACGGCTGGCGTCGTGGCAGGCGGTACCCTCGGCGGCATCCACGTCTCCGGATTTCAACGACGGTGCGATGGCGCCTCGAATGCCGGACGACACGGTGCTCGATTTGGCGGGCCTGACTGCCGAGCGGCAGGCCGAGAGCGACGTGTTCTATCCCGGTGGCCCTGACCGGCCGGTCTGGCGGCTGTTCGCGCACGCGTCGCTCGACCGGATGGTGGCCGGTGGCATCGGCGCCGCGTCCCCCTACGTCGTGGTCTGGGTCGCGGATGATCCCGACGATCTCGACGGTGATCCGGATCGCGATGCAAACAACATCGTGCTCGTCCGATCGGAGGCGTTTGGCGTCCGCGGAGCGCGCCGGACCGTCGAAGCGACGATTGCGCTGCACACCGCTCTCGACGCGACGATGCCGGGCGCGACGAGAAGCGATGTCAGCCTGATCGCGTGGCGCCAGGTGCGGTGAAGCCACCCGCAGGCCTCGCCGGACGTGGCGGCGAATGGTGCTAGACTGCGCGCGTGACCGCTCCGTCCCAGATCCTGATCGTCGAAGACAAAGACTCGCTGCGGACGATGTTGCGGTATGCGCTGGAACGCCAGGGACACGCCGTGCTCGAGGCGCGTGATCAGGCGGAAGCCGTCAGGATCCTGGAGCAGCAACAGCCGGCCCTGGTACTGTCGGACCTGCGCCTGCCCGAAGGAGACGGGTTCGGCGTGCTTCGCGCGTCGAAGGAAATCGACGCCGATGTGCCCGTGATCGTGATGACGGCATACGGCAGCATCGAAGATGCCGTCACGGCGATGAAGGAGGGAGCGCTCGACTTTCTCGCGAAGCCGGTCGATCCCGATCACCTGACGCTGCTCGTCTCGCGCGCGCTCGAGCAGCGCCGCCTCGTCACCGAGAACCTCCTGATGAAGGAGGAACTGGCGGTCCGGCGCGGCGCCCCCCAACTGGTCGGAGACGACTCGTCGCTGCGCAAGGTCTTCGCCTCGTTACAACGCGCGGCGGCCACCGATACGACCGTGCTCCTCGAGGGGGAGAGCGGAACGGGGAAGGAGCTGTTCGCGCGGTCGCTTCACGCGTTGAGCCCGCGCTCGGAGGCCCCCTTTGTCGCGATCAACTGCGCGGCCATCCCCGAGACGCTGTTGGAGACCGAGCTCTTCGGGCACGAGAAAGGCGCCTTCACCGGCGCCGTGGCGCGCAAGCCCGGCAAGTTCGAGATGGCGCATCGCGGCACGCTGTTTCTCGACGAGATCGGCGACCTGCCCCTGGCGCTGCAGGCCAAGATCCTGCGCGCGCTCGAGGAGCGCAAGTTCGAACGCGTCGGCGGAACCGCGCTCGTCTCGGTCGACGTGCGGCTCGTCGCGGCCACCAACCGCGGCCTCCGAGCGGCAGTCGCGGCGCGCCGCTTCCGTGAAGATCTGTTCTTCCGGTTGTCGGTCTTTCCGATTACCGTCCCTCCGCTGCGCGAGCGTGGTGGCGACATTCCGCTGCTCGCGCGGTACTTCATCGAGCGGTTCTGCCGCGATCTGAAGAAGCGCCCGCTCGCGCTCTCGCCGGCGGCGCTCGAAACGCTCCTGGCGTACCGGTGGCCCGGCAACGTCCGTGAGCTGCAGAACTGCATCGAACGGGCGGTGATCCTCGCCGACGGCGATTCGATTCTTCCGCGTCACCTGAGCCTGTCGTTCATCGAACCGGCAGGCGCGGATGAGCCGCCGAACCCCTGGTCGCTCGTCGATCTCACGGGCACACTCAGCGACGTCACGAAGCGCGCGGTCGGGGAGGTCGAGCGACTGAAGATTCGAGAGATCCTGGCCGAGGCCGACGGAAACAGGGGGAGGGCCGCGGAGCTGCTGCAGATCAGCTACAAAAGCCTGCTCGCGAAGCTGAAGGAGTACGCGATCGAATGACGGCCGGCGAGTGAGGCGGACGAACGTGCGGGCTCCGGCCGCCGGCCTCAGCGTTTCAATCCGATGGCCAGCAGCGCCTGCGTCAACTCTTCAGGCGTCACATCAGAGACCGTCGTCGCCGAACCAATCGTGGTCGGCAGCACGAAGTGCAATCGCCCGGCGATCACCTTCTTGTCGCGCTGTGTCGCCACAATGATCTCCGCGGCTGAGAGATCGCTCACGGGAGGCAACGGGCCCATCTGCATGATGTGCGCGGCCAGCGCGTCCCGATCGGCGGCCGGGAACACTCCGCGCGCGGTCGCAAGCGCCGCCGCAGCAAGCATCCCGTACGCGACCGCCTCACCGTGCCGAAATCGCCGGTACTTCGTCACCGCTTCAAGGGCATGCCCGGCCGTGTGGCCGAAGTTGAGCGTGCGGCGGATACCGGACTCCCGCTCATCCTCTTCGACGATACGCGCCTTGATTCGGCACGACTCCGCGACGACCGGGAGCAGTGCCGACGGGTCACGGGCAAAGAGCGCGGTCAGGTCGGCGGCGGTCCGGTCGAACAGGGAACGGCTGGCAATCACGCCGTACTTGACCACCTCGTACAGGCCGGCACGGAACTCGCGCCGGGGCAGGGTAGACAGCAGCGCCGGATCGATGATCACGGCCGCTGGCGGGTGGAACGCGCCGATGAGGTTCTTGCCCATCGCATGATTGACTCCGACTTTGCCCCCGACGGCGCTGTCCACCTGCGCCAGCAGCGTCGTCGGCACCTGTACCACCGGGATCCCGCGGAGGAACGTGGCCGCGGCGAAGCCGGCAATGTCGCCGGTGACGCCGCCCCCGATGGCGACGATGGCACTCGCGCGATCGGCATGCGCACGGATGAGCGCGTCGTAGATGCGTCCGACGGTTGCGAGGTGTTTGAAACGCTCGCCGTCGGGGATGAGGATTGGCTCCTCGGCCGAGGCGCCGTGCAGCTGGTCCCCGTGAAAGCGCCAGACCGTCTGGTTGGACACGATGAAGCGGCGCGCGGGCACGCCGGCTGCGTCGAGGGCGGCACGCAGCCCGTCTGACGCGCCAGTCGCGATCTCGATCGTGTAGCGGCCGCCGGAAGTGCGGACGTCGAGACGGACCGGTTCGGTCAGTCTCTGTTGGGAAGAACTCATCGTCGGTGCGATGGTAGGATAGCAGCATCAGGAGCGGCTTGGATCTTCGCGCGGACGTTCTCATCATCGGCAGCGGCATTGCCGCGCTCCGCGCGGCCCCCGAGGTCGCCGGGCACGGCGACGTCCTCATTCTCACCAAGGCAGAGCCAGGCGAGGGGAACACCGGCCACGCGCAGGGCGGAATAGCCGCGGCCGTCGGACCCGGCGACACTCCCGAACTGCACGCGGCCGATACGATGGCCGCGGGGGACGGGCTCTGCGATGAACGCGCGGTTCAGGTCCTGGTGAAGGAAGGTCCCCGTTTCGTCCGCGAATTGATGTCGTGGGGCGTGCAGTTCGATCGAGCCGCCGGCGGCGAGCCGGCGCTGGCGATGGAAGGCGCGCACAGCCAGCGCCGTGTGCTCCACGCGCACGACGCGACCGGGCGGGAGATTGGGCGCGTGCTCTGGACGCGCGCCTCGCGCCTGCCGCGCGTCACGACTCACGACCATGCACGTGCGATTGATCTCGTCATCGAGGGTGGGCGCTGCGTCGGCGTTCGATTTCTCGCGGGCGACGGGACGGTTGCGGTCGCGCGCGCGAACGGCGTGCTGCTGGCAACGGGAGGGGCAGGTCAGGTCTACCACGAGACCACGAATCCCCACGTCGCGACCGGGGACGGCATCGCCATGGCGTATCGCGCGGGCGCCAGCGTCATCGACCTCGAGTTCGTGCAGTTTCACCCGACGGCCCTGATGGTGCCGGGGCAGCCTCGGTTCCTGTTGTCGGAGGCGCTTCGCGGCGAGGGTGCCCGCCTCGTGAACGCACAGGGTGAAGCGTTCATGACGCGGTACGATCCGGCCGGCGATCTCGCGTCCCGCGATCGCGTGTCTCGCGCGATTGTGCGCGAGAGCCAGCGCACCGGGCATCCGATCTTCCTGTCGCTCGAGCAACTCGACCCCGATTTCGTGCATGAGCGGTTTCCCTTGATTTCGGATGCCTGCCGTCGCGCCGGCCTGGACCTGGCGCGCGATCGCATCCCGGTCGGCCCGGCTGCCCACTACGTGATGGGCGGGGTGCAGACAGACCTGGACGGCCGCACGTCGATACCGGGACTGTTCGCCGCGGGCGAGGTTGCCTGCACGGGCGTGCACGGCGCGAACCGCCTCGCCAGCAACTCTCTCCTCGAAGGGCTCGTCTTCGGCGCGCGCGCGGGTTGCGCAATGCGAGAGGAAAGCGGGAGCACCCCGCAGATCACGCGTTCGAACGCGGCGCTCTCTGCGCCTGGCCGCGCCGCGGCGCCGCTCGGGTTGAACATGAAGGAACTGTCCAGCCTGATGTGGCGGGAGGTCGGCCTGTTCCGCGATCGCGAGGGGCTGCTGCGTGCACTCGACGTACTCGAGCCGGCCTGGCGTGACCTGGATTCCCGGCTTCGCGAGGGACTCTTCCTCGACGAGACCGACTGGCAAGTGGCGAGCATCGTCACGGTGGGCCGGCTGATCGCGAGAGCGGCGCTGCGGCGAGAGGAAAGCCGCGGCGGCCATTACCGCTCGGACTTCCCTGATCACGACGATGTACACTGGAAGCAACGAGTTGCGGAGACGAGGGAATAAAGGGGTTCTACCGGGCTCTGCGGGGTTCTTGGCGGGAGAGGTTTGATTGATGGCGGAGCAGGCGGCGGGCAAGGGGAAAGACAAGAAAGACGCAATGGTCACCGAAATCACTCCGCAGTCGGAGGATTTTTCGCGGTGGTATCTCGACGTCGTCCGGCGCGCGGAGCTTGCGGACTACACGCCGGTCAAGGGCTGCATGGCGATCCGGCCGTATGGCTATGCCATCTGGGAACTGATCCAGCAGGGGCTCGACCGCCGTTTCAAGGAAACCGGGCACGTCAACGCGTACTTTCCGCTGTTCATTCCCGAATCGCTGCTGATGCGTGAAGCGGCGCATGTTGAAGGGTTCGCGCCGCAGGTCGCCTGGGTCACGCGGGGCGGGGACGAGGAACTCGAGGAGCGCCTCGTCGTTCGGCCCACGTCGGAAGTGATCATCGGGACGATGTACGCGAAGTGGATCAAGTCCTGGCGAGACCTGCCGGTCGTGATCACTCAGTGGGCGAACGTCGTGCGCTGGGAGAAAGTCACGCGGCCGTTTCTCCGCACGACGGAATTTCTCTGGCAGGAAGGGCACACCGCGCATGAAACGGAGGCGGAAGCCCAGGACGAGACGATGCGCATTCTTGCGCTCTACAAGGAGTTCGTCGAGACCGAGCTCGCCATGCCGGTGATCGACGGGCAGAAGAGCGAAAGCGAAAAGTTCGCGGGCGCCTCGCGCACGTACTCGATTGAAGCGTTGATGGGGGATGGCCGCGCGCTCCAGGCCGGCACGTCCCACAACCTCGGGCAGAATTTCGCCAAGGCGTTCGAGATTCAGTTCCAGGGACGCGACAAGACCGTCCAGCACGCCTGGACGACATCGTGGGGCATGTCCACGCGGCTGATTGGCGCCGTGATCATGACGCATGGAGACGACAGCGGGCTGATCTTGCCGCCGCGCGTCGCCCCCTATCAGGTCGTCATCGTCCCGATTGCACGCGGCAACTGGCAGGAGACGGTCCTGCCGAGGGCTCGCGAGATCCGGGCCGACCTCGTGCGCCAGGGCTTGCGAGTCATGCTCGACGATCGCGATGCGTACACGCCCGGCTGGAAATTCGCCGAGTGGGAAATGCGAGGCGTGCCGCTGCGGCTCGAGATTGGCCCCAAGGACATCGAGAAGTCGCAGGTCCTGCTCGCTCGCCGCGACACCCGCGAAAAGCTGCCCACTGCGATGGACGGGCTGACGGCGAATGTCGTCTCGCTGCTCGATGCCATCCAGAAAAATCTGTACGCTCGCGCGGTGGCGTTCCGTCAGGAGCACACGCATCACGTGGCCACCTACGGCGAGTTCACGTCGCTGATGGAAGGCCGGCCTGGCTTCGTCATCGCGGGGTGGTGCGGCAGCGCCGACTGCGAAGCCCAGATCAAGACGGAAACCCAGGCCACGCTGCGGAACATTCCGTTCAGCGCCGAACGTGTGTCCGGCACCTGCGTGAAGTGCGGCCAGCCGGCCGCAGGCGAGGCCTGGTTCGCTAAGGCGTACTAGTGGACAGGCGCCGGGCCGCGCGTGAAGCCCCGTCCCGCCGCCGCACCGGCTTCGGCTGGCTGCTGCCGGCGCTTGCCGCCGTCCTCGCCTGCGCCGCCTACTTGAACGCGCTCGAAAATCCGTTCGTTTATGACGATCACGACACGATTACCGGCAACGCGTCGCTTGCCGATCTGTCGAATGTCCGTTTCATCCTCGTCTACAGCCCATTCCGCCCCGTCGTCAACGCCTCGTACGCCATCGATCGCTGGCTGTGGGGCTACGCGCCCTTCGGTTACCACCTGACAAATATCGGCCTTCATGCGGCCGCTGTTCTTCTGCTGTACGCATGGCTACGCCGGATCCTGGACGATGCGGGGGCGGGCCGGCAGCCGGCGATCGCCGCGTTCACGGGGGCGGCGCTCTTCGCGGTGCACCCGATGCAGACCGAAGCGGTCGCCTACGTCTCCGGCCGATCGGAGGTCATGTGCGCGGTCTGGTTCACCGCCGCGCTCATCCTCGCGCGCGGCGCGCTGCTTTCCGGCAGCCGGATCCGCGGCGCAGCGGCAGCCGCGTGCGGGTTCCTGGCGGTCGCGTCGAAGGAAGTTGCGCTGGTGCTTCCAGTGGTCCTCCTGGCGTATGACTGGTTGCTCCGGCCCGGCGACGACGATGCGCGCCGGCGCCGCCTGTGGCGGATCTTTGTTCCCGCATTCGCGCTGTTCGCGGTTGCAGGAGGCTATCGGCTCCTGGCATTCAGAGAGCTTTCGAGCGGCGCGGTTGTTGAGCCGATCCACACCCTGTTGACGCAGGCCATCGTGATCTGGCGATACGTGTGGCTGATCGCCTGGCCGAGTGGACAGTCAATCATGCACGCAGTGCACCGGGTCTCCTCGATCGCAGACCCGCTCGCGTGGGCGGCAGCCGCAGGCCTCGCCGGCGTGTGCGCGGCGGCATTCTACGTCCGGACGTCTCATCCATTGGTGGCCTTCGGCGCCGTGTGGTTTCTCGCCGTGCTTGCGCCGTCCTCGAGCGTGATCGCGCTGCGCGAGGGCATGGCTGAACATCGCGTCTATCTGGCGAGTGCCGGCATCTTCATGGCTTTGGCGGCCGGCATCGCGCAGGTGCCAGCGGCCTCACGCGTCAGGCGCGCCGGATACGTTGCCGGCCTCTGCGCAGTCCTGACAGTCTTGTTTGCGCTGACCATGATGCGCAACCGGGTCTGGGCCCACCCTGTGACGCTCTGGACCGAAGCGACGGCGCGTGCGCAAGGCATGTGGGAACCGCACTACGCCCTCGCGGACTCCCTCCGCGAAGCGGGTGACTGCGGCGGCGCCATTCCGGAGTACCGCACGGTCGTGGCCGAGCGCCCTTCGCACCGCGAGGCCTACACGAACATGGGCATCTGTCTCGCGCAAACGGGCCAGCTCGAAGAAGCAGAGCGGGCGTTCAGGCGTGTTCTCGAGATCGATCCGTCGTTTCCACGAGGCTATACAAATCTCGGCGCTCTCGCGCTCGTCGCTGGAGACAGCGCGCGAGCACGTGACTATTACCGGGAGGCGATTGCGCAGGATCCGGAGAACGTGCTCGCCCGGATGCAGCTGGCCAGCTTGTACGAGAAGGCGTTCCACGACTACCACTCGGCCGCCCGGATGTGCGGCGAGGCACGGTTGCTGGCGCCGTCAACCCCGGGGGTCGTCGAATGCGTGGAGCGGAATCAGCGGCTCGCGGCAGCCGCGGACTCCGGACGCTGACGCTGGCGGTCTATTCATGAGAGTCCTTCACGCCATCCATGATTTCCTTCCCAGGCACCGCGCCGGATCGGAGATCTACGCGTTCGAGCTCGCGCGCGAGCAGAGCAAACGGCATGACGTGTTCGTGCTGGCGGCGGAATACGACCCCTCTACCGCGCACGGCACTCTCCGGTGGCGAGAGCACGAGGGACTGACGGTCGTCGAGCTGGTGAACAACTGGGAATTCAGGAGCTTCGAGGATTCGTATGCCTCGGAGCGAATCGCGGCACAGCTGCGGCATGTGCTCGATGCGACGGCCCCCGACGTGCTCCACCTGCACAACTTGCTCAACCTGTCGTTCGAACTGCCGCGGCTTGCGAAAGAACGCGGCATGGCCGTCGTCTCCACCCTGCACGACTACACGCTGGTATGCGCATCGGGGGGGCAGCGCGTGCACGTATCCGAGGCCCACGTGTGCGAGACCATCGATCCCGAACGCTGCGCCCGGTGTTTCAAGGAATCGGCCCTGTCGCGCCAGATGGCCGCTGGAAGCATCACGCGCGGGGTCGCCGGCGCGATGGTGGGCCGCGTCGGCCTCGCCCTGCGCCGCATCCTGCCGGTACTCGCAGACTCGGCGGCGCGGTCGCTCGACGGACACACCGTGGAGGCGGCCGACATCCGCCGGCGTCTCGCGTACGCGCGGCACGTGCTCGAAACAATAGACCTGTTCGTCGCGCCATCGGCGTCGATTGGCCACGAGTTCGTGCGGCTGGGAGCTCCGCCCGAGCGGATGCATGTGTCGGATTACGGCTTCGTGCCGATGCGGTCAGAACCGCGGCCCCGAAGGCATGGACTCGAACCCCTGCGAATCGGGTTCGTTGGAACGCTCGTGTGGCATAAGGGCGCCCACGTGCTGATCGATGCCGCACGCCTCCTCACGGGTGCGTTCGAGGTGCATATTCACGGGGATACGAACGTATTTCCGGACTACACGACCGGGCTACGAAACGCAGCCCGCGGGATGGCGGTCACCTTTCACGGAGGCTTCGATCACGATCGCGCCGGCGAGGTCTATCGCGATCTCGACGTGCTCGTCGTCCCGTCGCTGTGGCCCGAAAACTCACCGCTCGTCATTCATGAGGCGTTCATGCACCGCGTACCCGTGGTCGCGGCGCGAATGGGTGGCGTGCCAGGCCTCGTCCAGCACGGCGTCAGCGGATTGCTCTACGATCCCCTATCCAGCGAGTCCCTTCGTCAGTGCCTGCAGCAGCTCGGTGACGATCGCGACCATCTCGCGGCTCTGGCGGCCGCTGTTCCCGGCGTAAAAACCATCGAGGAAGACGCGCGCGAATGGGACGCACGGTATCGCCAGGTGTGCGCGGCCCCGGCGGCGGCGGTGATGCCGTGACCCCCCTGCGTGTGCCGGTCATCATCCCGACGCTGAACGCGGGCGCGATTTTCGACGACGTGCTGGCGGCCCTCGCGATCCAGGACGGGGAGTGCAGGCCGGAGATCCTCGCCGTCGATTCCGGATCCACCGACGACACCGTGCCGCGCCTGCGCCGCGCCGGCGCGACGGTTCTCAGCGTTTCGCGCGGATCGTTCAATCACGGCGAGACCCGGAACCAGGCGCTGGCGCACGCGGCCGGCGAGTTCGCGGTCCTGCTCGTTCAGGACGCCGTGCCATCATCGCGGGGCTGGCTCTCGGCGCTCGTCGGTCCGCTACGGCAGGACCGGTCGGTTGCGGGAACCTTCGCGCGCCAGGTCCCTGCCATTCGCGCGAGCCGGATTACGGCGCATTACCTCGCCCAATGGACAGCCGCACAACCCCATGCGCGGACGGTCGGACCGCTGACATCCGACGCGTTCGCCCTGATGTCTCCGGCGGACCGGCACGAGGCGTGTGCCTTCGACAACGTCTGCTCGTGCGTCCGGCTGAGCGTCTGGAGGGACCACCCCTTTCCGACGACGGCCATCGCCGAGGATCTCGAGTGGGCCCGCGCGGTACTGCTCGCGGGGCACAAACTGACCTACGTGCCTGACGCGGTCGTCCGGCATTCGCACGAACGCTCCGTGAGCTATGAACTGCAGCGGACCTATCTCGTGCACCAGCGCCTCGAGGCCCTCTTCGGGCTGGCCACCATCCCGGACGTCTCGTCGCTCCTCCGAGCGGTGGCGACAACAGTTCCCGTCAATGCGCGCGTGGCATCGCGCGAGCCAGCCGGGCGCACCCGAGCCGTCCTGCGAGGGGCCGCGCTCGGCCTGGCGTTGCCCCTCGGCCAGTACCTCGGTGCGCGCGCGGCCCGAGAGGGACGCGAATTCCTCCGGACCCGGGGAGTGTGATGCGCGTCCTCCTGGTGGTGCACGGCTTTCCCCCGGCCGCAAGCGGCGGGACGGAAGTGTATGTGCGCGACCTTGCCGCCGCGCTCGCGGCCGCGGGCGACGAGGTGATGGTGCTGGCGCGGGACCAGGATGCGCACCGCCCGGAACTGAGCGTGCGTACGTTTGCCGATGGTCCGATTCATGTGACGGCCGTCAACAACACCTTCCAGTCGTGCGTCTCGTTCGAGGAGAGTTACGCGAATCCGGCGATCGAGGCCATTGCCGCCGGCCTGCTCGACGAGTGGCGGCCCGATATCGTGCACGTGCAGCATCTGACGTGCCTCTCCACCGGCATTCCCCGGCAGGCCTCGCGCCGCCGAATTCCCGTGGTGGTCACGCTCAACGATTACTGGCTGATCTGCCATCGCGGGCAGCTGGTGGACTTGGACGGCCGCCGCTGCGACGGGCCATTCGAGGTTGGATGCGGGCGGTGTCTCCCGCCTGGCGTGCTTGCGAGCGTCGCCGCGTTCCGCGCCGGCCGGGCACTGCGATCGGTTCCTGTGCCGGGCGCCTCGTTCGCCGTCACGCTCGCCGCGCAGGCGATCGGCGCGGTGACGTCAGGCAGTCAGACCCGTGCCGCCACGGTTGCCAGGCTGCGCCACATGCAGGATGCCGTACGCGATGTCGATCTGTTCCTGGCCCCTTCGGCAACGCTTGCCGCGACGTTCGAGGCGTTCGGGATTCCAAGGGACCGCCTCGTACGCTGCGACCAGGGCATCGATCTGGGACCGTTCGAGGGACTCTGTCGAACACCCTCTGCGGTGTTGCGCGTCGGGTTTGCGGGCGGCTTCCTCCCGACCAAGGGGCCCCATGTGCTGCTCGATGCCATCGACGAGATGCCGCCCGGCTCGGTGATCGTCGATCTGCTGGGATCGAGCGGCGCCTATCACGGCCAGGATACCTACGCAGGCTCGATCGCGCCGAGACTCGGCCACCAGGCGATTCGCAAGCTCGGTCCCGTTCCGCACGCTCGAATGCCCGCGGTGTTGCAGGATCTCGATGTGCTCGTCGTTCCCTCGATTTGGATCGAGAATGCGCCGTTCATCATTCGCGAAGCATTTGCCGCGCGCGTTCCCGTGGTGGCCTCCGACCTTGGCGGCATGGCGGAAATGGTTCGCGACGGTATCGACGGTCTGCGCTTCCCGGCAGGCAACGCGGCCGGGCTGGCGGCAGTCCTGCTCAGGCTCGTGCGCGAGCCAGGCCTCCTCACCGAGCTGCGCGCCGGCATTGTGCGGCCCATGTCGATCGAGGAGGATGCCGGCAGGCTGCGAACCATTTACGCGACGCTTTCGGCGCCACGCACTCGACAGGCGTTATCGCCAACCGCACACGACGAGGTGCCTGTTGCCGGACGGGGGAGGAACATCGCAGCGGTCGTTCTCAACTACAAGACGGCCGGACAGACGTGGCTTGCCGTCCGATCCCTGCAGACGTCACGGGTCCTACCGTCATCTATCATCGTCGTGGATAATGCGTCCGGAGACGGTTCAGCCGAGCGGCTGCGCCGGTCGCTCGATGGCGTTGGCGTCGTCGAATCCCCGACCAATGCGGGATTTGCCGGGGGGTGCAATATCGGTATTCGCGCGGCGCTGGCCGCGGGAGCCGATGGGGTCTTACTCGTCAACAGTGACGCGGTGCTGGCGCCCGATACCCTCGGGCGACTCATAGAGGCGGTCGCGTCAAACGCGACGCTCGGCATCGCCGCGCCGGTTCTTTTGTCGCGTGAAGAACCCGATCACATCGCGTCAGCCGGCATTTCGTTCTCCCGCCGGACCGGGCGGATGCGGCATCGGGCCGCCGGCCGGCGCATCTCGGCTCTCGAGCCAGGCGCGTTGCACGCCGTTGACGCCGTCAGCGGATGCGTGATGCTGATCCGCCGGGAGGTGTTCGAGCGTATCGGCCTGCTGGACGAGGCGTATTTTTTTTCGTTCGAGGATATCGAGTTCTGCCTTCGCGCAGGAGAGGCCGGATTTCAGACCGGCTGCGTTCAGGACGCGCTCGCCTATCACGAAGGTGGCCGTACGATCGGCCGGCGCTCCGCCAGGCGCGTCTACTTCGCGACGAGAAATCACCTCCGGCTTGCCGCGCAGGCGGCACCCCCCTCGCCGCTTCGGGCGGGGGTGGTCGTCGGGTTGAACGCCGCCTACGTGCTACTGTCGCCCGAGGCCCCGCTCCTCCGGGGTACGTCCGCCCTGGTTCGCGGCGCGTGGCACCACTTCACCGGCCGTTACGGGCCCGACTGATCCGCGGAGCGCCCGCACGTCCGCATCGAGCAGGGCGATGTCCTCGACGAGTTTTTCGATTTCCTTCCTGTGCCGGGAAACGACCACCGAAAAATACAGCGAGACGATCACCACGAAAAACGTCAGCACGAGCAGGAGCACGGCCGGTGGATAGTGGACGCCCAGAGCGGACGCCGCCAGGTCCAGGAGATTCCGCCAGAGCGAAAGCGCGAACAGCGCGACGGCGCACACGATCCAGATGAACGAGTACTCCTCGGTGAGGCGGCCACGGCGGACGAGCTCGATGATGGTCATCAGCAGCGCCGCGCTGACGACGATGGAGACGAGTTGAACGACGTCAGTCATGCGACTGGCCTTCGACCAGCCGCCTGAAGGGCACGACCACGAGTGCGAGCGCCGTCCGCGCGAACGCAAGGAACGCGCGCGCCGCGGTGAGCGACGTGCGGCCTGCGACCCGGGGACGCGTTCTGATTGGCACTTCGGTGACTCGCAGTCCGTTGCGGCTCAGGAACAGCAAGAGCTCCGGCTCCGCGTAGCCGGCCGGATGATGCCCGCTCAGCAGCCGCAAGGCGCGCGGTCCAAAAAACCAGAAGCCCGACGTGGGATCGGTGACCCGTTGCCCCGTTAGCGCACTGAGGCAGGCGCCAAGCAGGAGCTGGCTCGCGCGACGCCACCCGGCGTGGCGCAGACGCCGGTGCAGGAACCGGGATCCGAGCGCGGCATCGGCGCGGCCCGAAACAACCGGGGCGAGAACGCGGGCGATGTCACACGCGCGATGCTGCCCATCACCGTCGATCCGGACCACGTAATCGTAGCCGGCCTTCCGTGCGTAGCGGATCCCCGCTCGCACCGCACCGCCCACGCCAACACGCTGCGACAGCGTCAGCCAGCCGACACCCAGGCGGGGCAGCAGCTCCGCCGTGTGATCGGTCGACCCGTCGTCCACGACGAGAATGTCCTTGGACGGAATGATCCGGCTCAGATCGGCGACCACGCGCGAAAGGTTCGCGGACTCGTTGAACGCGGGCACGACCGCGAGGACGGAGACCCGGCCCGCAATGTGGGAAGACGAGGGAACGGCGTCGGCCCCACGGGAATCGCGGCGCATGGAGTGCGCGGGGACGTGCTCGTGCTTCAACACCCGGCGTCCCAGCCAGATGACGATCGCCGCGGCCCACGCGACGTCTCGCGCGAGGTGGGCGGCCGAAAACCCGAGTGCGGCAGGGTCGCCTGTCCGTCGCCACGCACCGGCGCCGGCGGCCGCACGCTCGAGGGCAAGGCCCGCGATGAGCGCCACTCCGACGAGCGCCGCGGCCGTCCATGGCAGGGCAGAGGCCTTCGCAACCCCGGCGATCACGAGCGCCGCGAGTGCGAGGAGCATGACGGGCGCGTGAAACATCATGATCGCGCCGGACACGTCGTCTCCCGTGAACCGCCGCGGATGACGCGCGAGTACGTCGAGACGCCCATACCCGACGCCGAACTGCTGCCGGAGATACCCGCGGAACCCTTCGCGCCAGCAATGCACGCTGACGGCGTTGCGGCGGAACGCGAGGCGATAGCCGGTTGCGTGGAGTCGGTAGCTGAGGTCGTTGTCGTAGCCGTACCCGAGGCTCTCGTCGAGCAGGGCCACCTGCTGCAATGCCCGGGCGCGGTAGGCCGTGTTACCGGTGCAGACGTGATCGACGAGGTGTCCCCGGATCCGCGAATAGCGGTGTTCGAGGTCGCGTCCCATCGCGCGTGCCCAGAAGCCCGCGTCCGGGCGCGTGACGTAGTGACCCTGGGCTGCCGCGACATCCGGATCGTCAAACGCGGGGAGCAGCTCAGCGAGCCAGCCGGGCTGGAGAATGACGTCCTGGTCCACCTGGCAGATGATCGGTTGAGAAGCCGCCCGAACCCCGGTGTTGATGGCGGCCGCCGCTCCGCGACCTTCGCCGCGCAGCAGCTTCAGGACCCCGTCGCGCTCCAGCCGTTTCAGCAATCGCAGCGACCCATCCGTGCTGCCGTCGTCGATCGCGATGATTTCGAAGGGCCGGTCATCGCGCTCGGCCACGATGCCGGCGATCGCGGGGCGAAGCCATCGCCCCGCGTTCATCACGGGTATGACGAAGGTGACCCCCTCCGCGCTCACGCGGACATCCTGCGATCGGCTGCCTCGGCCAGCACGTTCCTGTACATCTCCTCGAGCTGGCGCGCCAC
>JANNHC010000432.1:0-9005 GCA_031404215.1 Acidobacteriota bacterium | reverse complement strand
CTCGACGGATTTGGAAATGACCATCAGGTTCAGGCAGCGCGTGATCGTCGCCGGATTCTCGATCATGAAACTGATCAGTTCGCGGTGAAGCTGGCGGTCGCCGCACGTGGAAACGGTCGGCGTGTTCGATCGATAGAGCAGTCCGTCCCATACTGCGCCCGCGCGCAAGGAAAACACATCGCGCAGAGATCGCAGAGGGCGCAGAGACGCGCGGCGGTCGCCGCCCGCCGACGCCGGCCGGCCGGCCAGACAGGAGAGCGCGAGATTCCAGAGATACAAACAGCTCATGAATCGAATGCTGCTTGTATCTCTGGAATCTCGTGCTCTCCTGACGCGCGAAGCGCGTGTCGGCGGACGGCTGGTGTCGCCGCTCGACTCTGTCTCCGCATGCTCCGCGCTCTCTGCGCGAGGTTCTTCTCTGCGTGAGATCGTGCCCTTGCGATCAACGCTCTGCTCATTGAGGCCGCGCCGCCAGGCGATCGCGCGCCGCGGCCACGAAGGCGTCGAACAGCGGCCGGAATTCGCCGGTCCGCCAGAAGTTTTCCGGATGCCATTGCACGCCCACGCAGAACCTGGCGCCGGGCGCTTCGATGCCTTCGATCACGCCGTCGGAGGCGGTCGCGGATGCCACCAACCGGTTTCCGAGTGTGCCAACCGATTGGTGATGGCGGCTGTTCACGCGGCACGCGCAGGCCGGGTCCACGGCGTGCCCGAGCGCGGCGTGGAGCCGTGAATCGGGCGCGACGTGAATGTCGTGCGCGACGCAGTCCTTCGGCGTCTCGACCTGGTGCGCGAGTCCGGTCGCGACTATCGACGGGATGTCCTGGACCAGCGTGCCGCCGGCCGCCACGTTCAGCACCTGCGATCCCCGGCAGATCGCCAGAACGGGGACGTCGCGCTCCATGGCGCGCCGTGCCAGATCGATCTCGAATTCGTCGCGGCCGGGCTCGGCGTCGTCCACGCTCGGGTGCCGGGCTTCACCGTACAAGACGGGATCGACGTCCCCGCCGCCGGTGAGCAGCACGGCGTCGATCGCGTCAAGCAGCGCACGCGGACTCTCGCTGACGTCGAGCACGCGCACCCGCGCCCCCGACCGCTCGACCGACGTGATGTAGTCGTCCAGGCGGCTGCACCGCGTCACGCCGATGACCGGCTGTCTATCCATTGGGCGGATTAGGGATGAGGGATGAGGGATTAGGGATTTAGAATTGTCCTACATCTTATTCGGCACGGTGCAACCCATCAGGTCCAGCGCCCGAGCAAGCTGTGCGCTGTAGTAGGCGACTGCGGCCGCGCGCCAGAGTCTCGCGTCCTCGCGCTCCTCGTTGAGGATCGAGTACTTGTGATAGAAGCCGTTGAAGGCCTGCGCCAGCCCGAACGCATATTTCGCGACAACTGAGAGCTCGAGCGTGCGAACGGCCTGTTCGACGATTTCGTCCAGTCGCGCGGCTTCGAAGACCAGGCCCCACAGGTCGTGCGCTTCGTCGTTGTCTGCGACCAGTACGGCGTTGGATGCCACCGCCAGCGCTGAGCCGAGGTCCGCGCGATCCAGGCCATGGCGTTCTTTCAGTTTCGGGAAGATGTTGTTCGCGCGCACGACGGCGTACTGCAGATACGGACCGCTCTCGCCTTCGAAGCTCAGCGCCTCGTCGATGTCGAACACGATGACCTTGCCGCGCGAGAACTTCACCATGAAATAGCGGACGGCTGCCGTCGCGATCGACTCCGCGATGTGGCGCACCTGGCTGGCCGGCAGTTCCGCGTTCCGCTTGGAAACTTCCGCGGCAGCCTTCTCGGTGAGCCGATCGAGGAGGTCGTCGGCCTTCACGCCCTGTCCTTTCCGGCCCGATACCTCCACGAATGGCCGGTCGGCATCCCCGCTGGTGTCGTATCCAAGCTCGCGCGCCGTGGCGTGCGACAGCGCCACCATTTCATAGGAGTAGTGGATGGAATGCGCGGCCTGGTCCTGGTAGCCCAGCGCCGCGAGGGCCTGCTTCAAGAGCTTCTGCAGGTACGACTGGCGCGTGTCGATGACGTTGCAGACCCACGAGGCGCGCCCGAATGGCGGGGCGCCCGGCGTCGCCGCAGCAGGATCGGATGTTGTCGACCAGAGGCGGTCCGGCCCCTCCGCGAAGGCGCGATAGTAAAAGTCGCGGCCGAGCAGCCCGAACTTCCACAGCTGGTACGCCATGTCCTTGCCGACGTACGTGACGGTGCCGTCAGAACGGACGATGACCTTCTCGCGCGGCTCCTCTTCGGCGTCGTCGGTCGCCGGTGCCGTGGCGGGCGTGTCATTCGACGGGGGGCCGTCGGCGACGCTCTCGTCGATGCGCATGACCCAGCAGCCCTTCAGCTTGCCTTCCGTTTGCAGGAACACGGCCCCGATCCTCTTCAGGAACTCAAACGCGTGCGTCCAGAAATGCAGGCGCAGGATGTCCCCCTCCCATGTGAGGAGGTCGTATCCGATGTTCATGCGGCGCATCGTTGCGAGATGCGCCCGGACGATTCGGTCGGCGACGAAGCGGGCAAGGTCGGCGGTTTCGCTCGTGCCGTGCTCGATGTCATGGAGGGCCGCGGCCCGGATCTGCAGGCGTACCGTGTCGCCCGCGTACCATTCGGTCACGCGCGCGTACAGGTCCCAGCAGTAGTAATCGAACCGGCCCGTGTCGGCGATGCGGCGAACCTCGTCGAGCGTCTTGTGCTCGAGCTCGCGGAAGCCGACGGCGACGTCAGCCACCTGCACGCCGGTGTCATCGATGTAGTTCTGGATCTCGACGTCACGGCCGAGGAAGCGGAGCAGTCGTCCAAGCGCATCGCCGAGCGCGGCGTTCCGCAGGTGTCCGATATGCGCGGCCTTGTTCGGGTTGATGGCCGTGTGTTCGACGATCGCCTTGCCTTCCGACGAGGTCGCGGCCGGAGCTGTCCGAAGCCATTGCCGCACGAACGCGGGCCGATCGAGGAAGAAGTTGACGTACCCGTTCGGCGCGGCCTCGATGCGCGAGAAGCCCTCGATGCGGCCAAGCGCGGCGGCGATTTCCTGTGCGATCGCCCGCGGCGGCTTGCGCAGCCGGCGCGCCAGCTCGAACGCGATCGGCACGGCAAGGTCGCCGAGCGCGCGGCGGGGCGCGGGCTCGACCGGAATCGCGGCCAGAACCGGGTCGCCGGCGGGAATGTCGTACAGCCGGCCGACGACCTCGGCCATGCGGGATCTGACCAGCGTGTGGATCGGCAGAATCATGAATCAGCGTCCGTCATGGGCAGGTTCGTCCAGTCGTGATACGATTTCGCGTCGGTTACGGCTTCCATTCGTTCAAGCCTTTGGCGCGCTCGTAATCATGCGGCGTGTTGACGTTCACAAAAGTCAGGTCATTGCCCACGCTGATCTCGGCCACCCGCACGCCTGCCGGCAGCGTGGACGCTGTGTACTCGCCTCGCGTGAGTCGGGCGTGAATATCACTGGCGCAGGCGCGCGAGTAAATCGCGCACAGCGGCTCGTAGCCTCCCGCGCCTCTCGGAATCACGAGGTCGGCATCGGGCACCGCCGCCAGCCGTCGAAGCAGCGCGCCGGACAGGAAGGGCATGTCGCAGGCGACGACGAGCGTGCGGTCGCACGGCGACTGCCGGATCGCCGTGTAGATGCCCCCCAGCGGACCCGTACCGGGCATCTCGTCGGGGACCACACGAAGATGCCGCGTTCGCCAGGCCGGATCATCAGGACCCACCACGAAGACGTCGTTCGCGATCGCGCGAAGAACCTCGAGTTGACGGTCCACGATCGCCGTCAGCCCGACTGTGAGGGTGCCCTTGTTCAGGCCCCCAAGGCGCCTGGCGCGCCCCCCAGCCAGGATTGCCGCAGCCAGCGCGGGCCCGTTCGTCATGTTCAGACCGACAAGAGTATCAAAACTGGCGAGTGCGCGGACCCGGCGCGACACGCGTCCCGCGCGACGCCGGTGGCCGAGCGGCGATGAGCGAGCCCAGAATCGGCCGCGTGCTCGTTGCGAGTCTGCACCAGGGCATTGCCGACGTGCTGCCGATGCGGCTGGAGTTCTACGAGAACTGGCTGAACGTGTCGGGTCTGCGCGAGGGGACGATCGGACTCGCGCCGCTATTTGCCGTGTTGAGCTTCCTGCGTATCGAAGGGGACGCGTACGAATCGATTACCTCGCGCGCCGGTGAGTACGCGGCCGACTGGACGGTGAACAACCTCGCGCCGATCGAGCGTCGCTTCATTCGCGCGCTTCCGACTCCGCTTCGCACCCGCGCGGCCCTCCGCACCGCGCGCGCGCTCGTGCGCACGACGTATCCAGGGTCACGGGCGATCATCCGGTTGAAACGGGGCACCGCCTCCGTCGATTTGCGCGGGTCGTTGTTCTGCGAGGTTCGGGAGCCGTCGCTCCTGCCGCTCTGCGGGTTCTACGCGTCCGCAATCGCGCGTGTCCTGCAGCTGTTTGCGATTCGCGCAGAAGGCAGCGTCAGCGAGTGCCGCGCCGCCGGCGGACGCAAGGGGTGCCTTCTCGCGGTCGTCGTCAGTGGCGCCAGCGTGGACGAGTCGGCCGCCGCGTAGCCAACAAACGGTGAAAAAAGATGGCTGTCGCCAGTCCAGGACAGGTGCCAGCCGCTTCGGACATAACATGCGCGAGATCATGGTCCTCGTCGTCGCCGCGGTCGCGCTTCTCGAGCCGCAGTCCGCGTCGGGACAGAGCGTCGCGGGCACCCGCATCCTTGTCATCCCGTTCGAGAATGTCCGGCACGAACCGCGGCTGCACTGGCTGATGGAGGCCTCGGCGGTACTCCTCGCCGACGACTTGAACGCCCGCGGCGCCGGAGCGATCACCCGCGATGAACGGGTTCGCGCGTTCGAGCAATTGCGGCTGCCCCTGTCGGCTTCACTCACCCACGCGACGGTGATCAAGGTCGGCCACCTCGTGGGTGCCACCGACGTGATCGTCGGAAGCTTCGCCCTCGAAGGCGACACGCTCAGGGTCGCCGCGCACAGCATCCGTATTGACGTCGGGCGGCTGCAGCCCGACAGCTCGGAGCGCGCACCCCTGGCGGACCTGTTCGGGATCTTCGATCGGCTCGCCCGGCGTCTGATCCCCGACGCACGAGGCGCCACGGTCGCCAGGCGCACATATCCACCGCTCGAGGCCTTCGAGTACTACATCAAGGGCCTCGTGGCAGATAGTCCGGCCGCACAGGCAACCTTCCTCGAAACCGCGGTCAAATTGTTTCCAAACTACGACCGCGCTGAGCTCGCGCTCTGGAGCGTCCGCACCGACCAGGGCAACCACGCCGCGGCACTGGCCGCCGCCCGCTCGGTGCCAGAGGCCTCGCCCTTCACGCGCCGCGCCCGTTTTCTCGCCGGCGTATCGCTTCTCGATTTGAAGCGGTACGACGAGGCGTTCGCAGTCTTCAGGACGTGGATCGACGAATCGCCCGCGGCGAATACGGGAGCCGCGGCCGCGTTGAACAACCTCGCGGTCGTGCAGCTACGCCGCGGCGCGACGCCGCAGACCGGGAGCGCCACGTTCTACCTGACGAAGGCCGCCGACTCCGATCCCGGCGATCCCGACTTCCTGTTCAACCTGGGCTATGCCTACGTCCTGGAGCGGAACCATCAGGCAGCGATTTACTGGCTACGCGAAGCGCTGCGGCGCGACCCGGCCGACCCGGATGCGCACTACGTGCTCGCCGCGGCCCTGCAGGCTGCCGGAAGCGACGTGGAAGCGGATCGTGAAAAAGAGCTCGCTCGCCAGCTGTCGTCGCGCTACGAAGAGCTGGAACGCCGCGCCGCGGCGGACAAACTCCCGGTCCCGAAGGACCTCGAGCGGGTCCGTCCCCATCCGGACACGTGGGGCGGGTTGCGGCCCGAGCAGACCATCGTCAACTCCGCACAGCGCGAACAGCGCGAGCTCGCAACATTTCACCTGGATCGCGGCCGCCGGCTGTACGATCGAGAGGAGGACGGGGAGGCGATGGCCGAGCTTCGACGCGCGGTCTACCTGTCGCCATACGAGGCGCAGGCGCACCTGCTGATCGGCCGGATTCACCTGCGCGCCGGACGTCCACAGCAGGCGGTGAATGCGCTGAAGATTTCCATCTGGAGCGAGGACACCGCCGCGGCGCGCATCGCGCTGGCGGAGACGTACCTGAAGCTGCAGAACACCGCGGCCGCGCGAACGGAGCTCGATCGTGCGGTCGCGCTCGATCCGAATTCCCCTGACGCGAAGCGGCTGCGAGAACAGATCAAGTAGAGGTCAGCATGCGAGGTTCCCTCGGCATCCCGCTCGTCATCACGCTGCTGGCCCTGTCGGCCGTCAGCGCTCAGCAGCCGTCACGGGTCTTCACCGCCGAAATTGACGGCATCATCCATCCTGTCGCCGCCGCGTACGTGCGCGAGGTGATCGGGCAAGCCGATGCCGCCGGCGCTGCCCTGGTGGTCATCACGCTTCGAACACCGGGCGGCCTTGTCGACTCCACCCGCGACATCAACAACGCCATCATCCACGCGAAGACGCCCGTCGCGGTGTTCGTCGGGCCGTCGGGCAACCGCGCCGCGTCCGCGGGGTTCCTGATTACGATCGCGGCCGACATCGCGGCGATGGCCCCCGCGACACACATCGGCGCGGCGCATCCGGTCGCCGGGAACGGCGAGAAGATCGACGAGACGATGGCAAAGAAAATGGCATCCGACGTGGCGGCCTATGCGCGCACGCTCGCGACCCAGCGAAAGCGCAACATCTCGCTGGTCGAACAAGCCGTCTTCGACAGCCGCTCCTTCACCGAGCAGGAAGCGCTTTCCGCCACGCCGCCGCTTATCGACCTGATCGCCAACGACGTAGCGGATCTCGTCCGCAAACTTGATGGACGCACGATCACGCGCTTTGACGGGCGGACGCAAACCCTGCACACGGCGTCGGCCACGACCACCCATGTGGCGATGACGTGGCAGCAACGCGTACTGAGTGCGATTGCGCATCCGCAGATCGCATACCTCCTGCTCACACTGGGGACGCTCGGCCTGACGATTGAGCTCTGGAGCCCTGGCGCGATCCTGCCCGGTGTCGCCGGCGGCATCTGCCTCCTGCTCGCGTTCTTCGCCTTCCAGGTGCTGCCCGTCAGCTACGCCGGCGTGCTGCTGATTCTCTTCGGCCTCGGACTGCTCGTCCTCGAGGTGAAGGTCACCAGCTTCGGCCTGCTTGGCGTCGGGGGAGTGGTGTCCCTGTTCCTCGGCTCGATGATGCTCATTGACTCGCCGCAGCCAGAGCTGCAGATCGGGCTTCGGCTGATTGTCCCCGTGACGCTGGGCATCTCGGGCATCTTGCTGTTTCTCGTCACCCTGGCCGTGCATGCGCAACGAGCGCCGCCGGTTTCGGGCAGTTCCGGCATGCTCGACGAGGTCGGCTACGCGCTCACGCCAATCCAGCCCGGCGCCGCGGGCAGCGTTCGCACGCACGGTGAAATCTGGACGGCCACCTCGGACGAGCCGATCGCATCAGGGAGTCCCGTCAGAGTGACCGCGGTGGACGGGTTGCGGATTCACGTGACGCCAACGTCGAAGGCGAGCCAGACGGACTGACCGGGGGTCAGACCGCCAGCCGCGATTCGCCAGTCGCGCGGGCGCCAACCACGAACCGCCAGTAACGTGTATGATTCGCGCCGGAGGCACATTGTGCTGTTTTCACCCTTTCTGATTATTTCCGCCATCGTCGTCTTCTACTTGATCAGTTCGATCAAGATCCTCAACGAATACGAGCGCGCCGTCGTGTTTCGCCTCGGGAAGCTCCTCAGCGCACCCAAAGGTCCCGGCGTGATTTTCGTGTTCCCGCCGATCGATCGCATGGTGCGAGTCAGCCTTCGGACGATCGTCATGGACGTCCCGCCGCAGGACGTCATCACGCGCGACAACGTGTCGGTCAAGGTCAACGCGGTCGTCTATTTCCGCGTGATGGATCCCCGGCGCGCCATCGTGGAGGTGGAAAGCTACCACTACGCGACGTCGCAGCTCGCCCAGACGACCCTGCGAAGCGTGCTCGGCCAGGTGGACCTCGACGACCTGCTGTCGGAGCGCGAGCGCTTGAACCAGCAACTCCAGCAGATTCTCGATCAACACACCGACCCCTGGGGCATCAAGGTCTCGTCGGTCGAAGTCAAGCACGTGGATCTGCCTCCCGACATGCAGCGCGCCATGGCGAAGCAGGCGGAAGCCGAGCGCGAGAAGCGTGCTAAGATCATCCACGCGGCGGGCGAGCTGGAAGCGTCGGAAAAGCTCGCGCAGGCGGCGACGGTCATGTCGGTCGAACCGATGACGATCACGCTGCGCTACCTGCAGACCCTGACCGAGATCGCGTCGGAAAAGAACTCGACGATTATCTTTCCGCTGCCGATTGAGCTGATGAACCTGATGACTGGACGGAGCAAGACCTAGGCGTGTCCGAGCTGTCACACGACACGGCGGACGACGGGTTCCACGAAATCCAGTTGAGTGGGAAGCAGCTCGTCTTCCTGTTCATCGTCACCACAACCGTCATCGTCGTCGTGTTTCTCTGCGGCGTGAAAGTCGGTCGCGGCGCGCGCGCGGCGCAAGGAGAGGAGCCTGACCCGCTGGCCGCGTCTGCGGCCGTGTCCGCTCCTGCTTCTCAGCCGGTCGCGGGCGCCGGGCCGCCCGCAGCCGAGCCGCCAGCACCTGCGCCAGAGCATCCGGACGAGCTCAGCTATCACAAGCGTCTCAAGGGAGAGGACGCTCCGGTCGAAGCCCTCAAGCCGCAGGCCGACGCGCCATCGACAGCCGCGGCGAGCCCACCACCGGCGCCGCCGCGGGCAGCAGAACCTCGACCGGCTCCTGCCGCCACTGAGTCCGCCAGTGTTCCCGCCGCCGGACGTCCCGGGACATGGGTGGTGCAGGTGATCGCGACCCGTGACCGCAACATCGCAACGTCTGTCGTCACGCGCCTGGCCGCCAAGGGTTATATGGCCTTCCTCGTGAGCCCGCCGGCTGGCCAGCC
>JANNHC010000431.1:0-5618 GCA_031404215.1 Acidobacteriota bacterium | reverse complement strand
CACTGACGGGCACTCGATTCCATGGTCAATCCAATCTCTCGCGTTTTTCACTGCTCGAGGGGCTCCACCGCCGCACGCTCGCGCTGCGGCGCTCGAGGACTCGCTTTCCTTGCGCGGGCCGCAGGCGCTCTCTTGACCGCGGCGGGCGTCGTCGCAGCGGCGGCGGTACTGCTGTCGCCGCTGGTACTGATCTCGCAGCAACAGGGGGCTGGACGCGGAACCATCCAGACCCCTGGCGGCGGACGGGGCCCCGGCGCCGCGCCCGACGCGAATGACCCGGCCAATGCCCACGCCGATCTGTCGCCGAAGCCGCCGGTCCTCCCGGTCTCTGCGGTCGAACAAGTGAAACGCTTCTGGCTCCCCCCCGGGTATCGGCTGGAGCCCGTGCTTTCCGATCCGATCATCGAGGACCCCGCTCAAATCGCCTTCGACGGCAATGGCCGGATGTTCCTCGTCGAGCTGCGCGGCTACTTCCAGACGCCCGAGGGGATCGATCTGATCCCGCCGGTTGGCCGGATTTCCATGCACGAGGACCGCGACAGCGATGGCATGTTCGAACGTCACTCGGTCTTCGTCGATCGGATGGTGTTTCCGAGGTTCGTGATGCCGTTCGGCGCCAACAGCATTCTGACCATGGAGACGAATGCCGACGAGGTGTGGAGGTACACAGATACCAACGCCGACGGCGTGGCGGACAAGAAGGAGCTGTTCGCCACCAACTTCGGACGAGCGGGAAACATGGAATCCCAGCAGTCCAGCCTGTTCTGGGCGATGGACAACTGGCTTTACAGCACGGTGAACGCCTTCCGGCTGCGGTGGACGCCCAACGGACTGCTGAAGGAGCCGACCGGACCCAACAGCGCGCAGTGGGGCGTGACGCAGGACAACGACGGCAAGGTCTGGTTTCAGGCTGGCGCCAGCGGGCTGCCAGGCTATTTTCAGTTTCCGGTCCACTACGGAAATTTTGCGCCGCCGGATCAGTTCGAACCGGATCTGAACATCGTCTGGGGCGCGCCGATTCAGATCGGCGATATCCAGGCAGGCCTGCCGGGCACTCGCATGCCCGACGGCTCGCTGATCTACGCCACGGCAGCCGCCGGCAATGAAGTCTATCGAGGCGATCGGCTGCCGAAGAACTTGATCGGTGATTATCTCCACGGCGAGATGGTGGCGCGCATAGTCCGACGGCTCAGACCGGTCAAGAGCGAAGGCCTCACGCAGCTTCGGAATGTCTACCCGCGCTCTGAGTTCATCCGGTCTCTCGACCCGCTGTTCCGTCCCGCGGATACGACGACCGGGCCGGACGGCACGATCTACCTCGCGGATATGTACCGCGGCATGATCGAGGGGGCGGAGTGGGCGAAGCAAGGCACGTATCTGCGCGAGAAGATCAAACAGTACCAGTTGGACATGGTCACCGGACACGGGCGCGTCTGGCGGCTGACGTACGACGGTATCGCGCGCGATCGCACGAAGCCCCGGATGCTTGACGAAACGCCTGCTCAGCTCGTCGCCCACCTGTCGCATCCCAACGGCTGGTGGCGCGACACGGCCCAGCAACTGCTGGTGCTGAAGCAGGACACATCCGTGGCGCCTGCGCTCCAGGCGATTGTGCGGACCTCGAAGAACCCGCTCGCCCGCTTCCACGCCCTGTGGACGCTCGAGGGCCTGGGCGCCTTGACCGCGCCGCTCACACGCGAGGCGCTGAGGGATTCGGACCCGCGCGTGCGTGTCCAGGCGCTGCGGGCCAGCGAGACACTCTACAAGGCCGGCGACCGATCGTTCGACAACGACTATCGTGCCCTGTCGAAAGACAGGGACACCGACGTCGTGATTCAGGCGATGTTGACCATGCAGGTCCTCAAGGTGGCGGAGGCGTCGGACACTGTGAAGGCGGCAATGGACGGCAACAAGGCGCGCGGCGTGCAGTTTGTCGCCGACAGGATCCTGACGACGGCGGCGAACGCCGGGCGTGGCGGCGGTCGTGGAGGCGCGACGTTGACGCCTGAGCAGCAGAGCAGCATCGAGCGCGGCGGTGTGATCTACACCGAGCTGTGTTACGCGTGCCACGGCGCCGACGGGCGCGGCACGCCGACACCCGGCGGGGCCGCCGGATCCACGCTGGCGCCCTCGCTGGCCGGATCGCCACGCGCCACTGGCCATCGGGACTACTTCATCAAGGCCCTGCTCCATGGCCTTGCCGGTCCCGTGGACGGCAAGGCTTACCCGCAGGTCATGGTGGCGATGGGTTCGAACAAAGATCAATGGATCGCGGACGTCACGTCGTACGTGCGCAACAGCTTCGGCAACACCGGAACCCTGGCGTCGGCCAGCGACGTCGCACGAGCCCGTGCTACCAGCGGCGACCGGAAGGCCCCGTGGACCGTCGAGGAGTTGAATGCGTCCTTGCCGCGCCTCCTCGTCCCTGACGCGTCGTGGAAAATCACAGCCAGCCACGACGGGCGGCCGGCACCGCAAGCGAACGCCGAAGGCGGCTACAACTTCGTGGGGAACGCCGCCGGGGCGCTCAGCTTCCTGGGCTGGACGACGGGTGTCCCGCAGCAACCGGGCATGTGGTTACAGGTTGAGATGCCCGCGCCGCTGGTGCTGACCGAGATTCAGTTCACATCTTCCACGATCGGCGGCGGGCGCGCAGGCCCGGAAGCTTCAACCTTCCCGCGGGAGTATCAGGTGCGAGTGTCGTCTGACGGCACTACGTGGAGCGCACCGGTCGCTGAAGGTCACGGCGTTCCAGGGACTACCGTCATCACGTTCGCCCCGGTCAGTGCGAGGTTTCTCCGTATCACCCAGACGGCCACCGTCAACGCCGCGCCCGCGTGGTCGATGCGACAGCTACGTATCTACCAGGCGCCGGTGGAAGCGGGAAGCAAGAATTGACGAGCGCCGCGCGCCGAGCCGGCCGTCGGCTGGATACAGGCGCTGCACACCCGAATCCTCATGGCGCTCTCCGCGGCGACGATCGCAGCCGCTGGACGGACATCGTCGGCGCCGAGCTCCACCGACAGGTTCGCAAGCTCCCCGCCTGACATGTTCTCGAACGTAAACAGCGGACCGGTGCCCACACCAGCGTCGTCGATCGCGTCGAGCATCGCCGGAAACATCTGATCCCCATTCGCCAGGACGTCGTAGCGGTCCTCCGATGTCGGATCAGCACCACCGAGGGCGGCGATGTAAGCGGCGTGGTCGAGATTTTCGGCGCCGCGGGCGCTGTGAATGTCGAGCGTTACCTCCTCGGGCGCGGCCTCGAACGTGGCTGTCACGGAGCGGCTCGCCGAGAGCGTCAGCGTGCACGTCGTCAAGCTGCTGCGGCATCCGCCGGTGAAACCTGTGAAGACCGATCCCGGCGCCGGTGTGGCCGTCAGGGTCACGACCGTGCCCGCCTCGAACAGGCTCACACACTCAGTCCCGCACGTGATCCCGGCTGGCTCAGAGGTAATCGTCCCGACGCCACTGCCAGCTCGCACGATTTTCAGGCTTGGCCGGTCGGCCGCAAGCCTGATGTCAATAAACGTCGAATCGCTGAAGAAGTTGTTGCCGCCCACGCCGACGGCGAAATCGAGCGTGTCGCCCGCGACGAGCGCCAGAGGCGCGGCAAATAGCTCGGTGTCGCCTTGGCCGCTGATGTTTCCGGTGAACAGCGAGAGCCCTGAGCGCAGGACGTGCACGTCGGTGGTGGCCTGATCGCCTCCGCTGAACTTCACGCGGAGCTGGTAGTCCCCCCCCGCGGGTGCTGTCCAGCGTACGACTCCGAATTCGCCGTTTGGCCCCGGATGGAATCCGAGTTGACCCGGAGGCCAGAGCCCTACCTGGGCGCTGGTGCGGTTGAGAACCACTGCTGGAGCGCCAAAGCTCGTAGGAATTCCTGGAGCGTTGGTCCAGGCGCTCACTCCTCCCGTCGCAGACGTCGTGAACGGCACGATGGAACCGAGCGTCGTGCTCGCGCCATACGTCCATGGCCCGGCAGGGTTGAGTGTAATTGAGAAGTCGGCGGCGCCGTCGAAGACCGCGGTCTTGAACTTGCCTATGTCCCACGCGGTCGCCAGCGCCAACAGCTCTGAGGCCGTGAGGGCGCGGTTGTACAGACCGACTTCGTCTATCAAACCGCTATACGCGCCCGAGAAGTGTTTCCGGTTGCCAATCCTCAGATCGCCGCTGCGCTGGCTGATGGAGAGCGTCGTCGGCACGGCGTAGTCCTTCGCCAGCACTCCATTGATGTAGGTCCGCACCCGGCCGGCATCCAGGTCGATCGTGAGCGCCACGTGCGTCCAGACGTTCAGCTGGAGCGGGCCGCCACCGTCCGTCGTGCTACTTACGCCGAGCGGCAGCGCCCCGCTCGTGCTGAGGCCGCCGATGAAGAACCAGAGCTGCCCTCCGTCCCGCAGCCCGAGCTCGTACTGGATGTCATCGAGCTGCGTGAAGCTCGTCGCTTCCTTGTTGACGATGATCGGAAGGCCGGCAAAGCTCGATGGCTTGACCCACGCCTCGATCGTGAGCTGTCGCGTCGGATTCAAGCTCGCGTCATCCTCCACGACCACGGCGCCGCTGCCGGCGAAACTGAACGCCTGCTGCACGAGCCCGGGCTGAATCACCGCGTCTCCGCTGAGCGTCCCATGGTTCGCGCCGATCGCGTCGCTGCCATCGACGTTACCGGGCCACCAGCTGACCATTCCCAGCGGCACGAGCGCAGACTCCAGGCCGGTAGGGGTTCGCGGGTCGCTTCCGTCCGCGACTTCCTGCGCATCGTTGCGACCGTCACCGTCCGTGTCCACGCTCAATGGATCCGTACCGTGCGTTCCGAGTTCGCTCGCATCGGTCAGGCCGTCACCGTCGGTGTCGTCGGTCGTACTGCCCCAGTTCAGAACGAACCCTCCGAACGTCGAGGTTTTTGGCAATCCGTGCAGCGGCTGCGCGCCGATGAGTGTCAACCGGGCCAGCGTCCCGGCTCCGTCCGTGTCGGTTGCGACGATATACCGGCCGGTTGTCGGCACGGTGAGGAACTTCAAGCCGTTGAAGACGCCGTCGAACACGGCGTGATTGAACGTGAATGGCGTTGTCGTGGCCGCGTAGTTGCGGAACGTGACATTGTCGAAGCGCGCGACGGTTCCCCCGTTGATGGTCAGCAGAACGTTGTCGAGGATCAGTCCGTTCACCGGACCTTCCGCGAGCAACGTGTCGCAGGCGTGGTCAAGTTCGCGGGCAGTCGTCTCGGCGAAGGAGCGCACGTGCACGTGCGCGATGCCGGCTTCACGATCCATCCAGCGCAGATCGCCGACGGTGCCTGAAGGCATCGGGCGGCGCTGCACGTCGACTTGCGCGAGGCTGCCGTCGGCGTGCTGGAGTTCGAGGCGGGCCTGACTGCCGCGGGGTCCGCGGAGGCGCGTCGACAGCGCGTCGGAACCAAGCGTGGAAGTGTCTTCGCCGTTCACCGCAAGAATGCGGTCGCCGATGCGCACGCCGGCAGCCTCCGCCGGTCCGGACGCGAAGGGATAGATGACGCGGCCATCCGGATGGAGCATGGCGCCGATGCCGAGGTAGGTGCCGGAGGATTCCTCCTCGAAGCGATTCAAGTCCTCGGGGCCGACCCAGCTCGCGTACGG
>JANNHC010000430.1:0-7034 GCA_031404215.1 Acidobacteriota bacterium | reverse complement strand
AATGAGATCCCGTTTGCGCCGGGAGGTGTATTCGGCAGTGTTGCCGTCAGCGAGAATCTGGTAGTTGCGGTTGGATATCTTGGCGTACGCGGTTGACCCATACGCTCGAGGTCTCACAGATTGCCCGCAGCATCGCGAAGGTCCTTCGTCTCAACGAAGAGCTGACCGAAGCAATCGCGCTCGGGCACGATCTGGGGCATACACCGTTCGGTCATGCCGGAGAGCGCGTAATCAGCGACCTCATTCCTGGCGGCTTCAACCACTACGAGCAAAGCCTCCGCATCGTCGATGTCCTTGAAAACGACCGTGCGGGTCTGAATCTGACGTGGGAGGTCCGCGACGGGATCGCACGCCATTCGAAAGGGAAGAGCGGCATGCCGGTCGGCTCCGATCCGGAACACAGGGCGAGCACCATCGAGGGCCAGATTGCGCGCGTCGCCGACATCATCGCCTACGTCAATCACGACATAGACGACGCGGTGAGGGCGGGGTTGCTGCGGGAGGAGGACCTGCCGTCGAACCGGATTGCCGTGCTTGGCAGCACCTCCTCGGAACGGATCGGCCGAATGGTCACCGATGTCGTCGTGCAAAGCCTGGAACGCGGGCTCACCGAGATCCGGATGAGCGACCCGATTCTCGATGCGACCGTCGGGCTGCGAAGTTTTCTCTTCGAAGCGGTCTACGAAAACGACATCGCGACCGCGGAGTTCAAGAAGGCCGGCGGCATCCTGGGTGGGCTCTGGGAAAAGGTCCGCGAACGTCCGGCCGAATTCCTGGATCAACGCACAATCGACGAGGAAGGCCTCGACGCGGCTGCCAGGGATTTCCTGGCCGGCATGACCGATCGTTACGCTGTGAGTCTGTACGAGCAGCTCTTCATCCCGAAGTCCTGGGTGGAAATCCGAACCTGAGCCCTGAGCCATTTTCTGGGTTATAATTACGGGTTCGCGTCCGGTTTCCGGGCGCCCGTACAGCCATGCTTCTCGACCTCAGCAAGCTCCACGGCCGCGAGCACTTCGAGCGAACGTTCCAGCCGTCCCTCTTCGGGCCGGACGAGGAATATCGCGTGGTGGCCCCGGTTGAGCTCTCCATGGATGTGGATAAGTCCGGGTCTGCTGTCCGCGTGACCGGCCGGGCCGTGACCACGCTGCGCCTCGAGTGCGGCCGCTGCCTGAACGAATTCGAGATGCCCTTCGACGCGAGGTTCGAGCTTCTTTACGTGCCTCAGGCAGAGGCTGCCAGCGGCGCCGACCGTGAGATCGAAGACGACGATTTGGCGACGTCGGTCTACCGTGAGGGAAGCCTGGACGTCGTTGACATGTTGCGCGAGCAGTTTCAGCTCGCGTTGCCCATGAAGCCGCTGTGCGCCGAGTCGTGCCGCGGCCTCTGCCCCGAGTGCGGTGCGAACCTGAACCGCACCGAGTGCGGATGCCAGCCCACGTGGGACGACCCGCGGCTGGCGCCGCTCAAGGGGCTGCTGAACCGAGAGAAGGAGAACTAAGCGTGCCTAATCCTAAACGCCGGCATTCCAAAGCACGTACGGCCAAGCGCCGGACGCACGATGCCCTGAAACCCGTACCGGTCGGCGCATGTCCGCAGTGCCGTGAATCGAAGGCGCCGCACCAGGTGTGTGCGCACTGCGGCTACTACAAGGGTCGCCAGGTCAGAGCGATCGAGGAGAGCTGACGTTTAATTAAGACTCTCCGTGAGAATAGCCATTGACGCCATGGGCGGTGACGATGGGCCGGGCGCCATTGTTGATGGGGCGCTCGTGGCCGCGCGTCATTTGCAGATCGGGTTGCTGCTCGTCGGCGACCGCGCGACGATTGAGCGTGAGCTTTCGCGGCATCCCCGCGCGGCGGCGCTGGACCTTCTCATCCTGGACACGCCTGACTTCATCAGCATGGACGAGCCTGCAACCGTGGCGTTGCGGCGGAAGCCGCGCGCGTCCATCCGTCTGGCTGCGGAGGCCGTGAAGAACGGCGAAGCTTCGGCGCTCTTCAGCGCGGGGCATACGGGCGCGTCGGTGATGGCGTCGCTTGGTGCGTTCGGGAGGCTTCCCGCGGTCGATCGTCCAGCCCTCGCCACCATCATTCCCACTCGCCGCAAGCCTGCGGTGCTTCTCGATTCCGGTGCGACGGTTGAATGCCGTCCCCAACACCTCGTGCAGTTTGCCGTGATGGGCGCCGCCTACGCCCGCCTCGCGCTTGGCTGTCAGTCGCCGCGCGTAGGGCTGCTGTCGGTCGGCGAGGAAGAGACCAAAGGGAACGATCTGACGCGCGAGGCCCACCAGTTACTGAAGGCCGCCCCGATCGATTTCATCGGCAACGTTGAAGGGCAGCACGTGTACGCCGGCGAAGCGGACGTCATCGTGTGCGACGGGTTCACGGGCAACGTCACGCTGAAGATCAGCGAAGGGCTTGTCGATGCGGTCGAGACGCTGCTCCATGATGAGCTGTCGTCCACGTTCGGTACTCGTGTGGGGTATCTCTTGTCGCGGCAGGCGTTCCGGCGTTTTCGCAAGCGCGTGGATGCCTCGGAATACGGCGGGGCGCCGCTCGTCGGCCTGAATGGTCTGTGCGTGGTCGGCCATGGCCGTTCGTCCGCGAAGGCCGTGCGCAACGGCGTCGCGATGGCGGCGCGCTTCGTCAGCCAGGGGCTCGTCGAGAAGCTGGCGATCGACATTGCCGCTGCGGCCCACGAGGGACACGTTCGATGATTGCGTTCGTCTTTCCGGGCCAGGGGGCGCAGAAGGTCGGAATGGGGAAGACGCTCGCCGACACGTTTCCCCTCTGCAGGCAAGCGTTCGATGAAGCGGACGCCGCGCTTGGCGAGTCGCTGAGCGGCCTGTGTTTCGACGGGCCAGCCGAGACGCTCCTGCTGACGGAACACACCCAGCCTGCCATTCTTGCGATGAGCATCGCGGTGTGGCGGCTCGTGGACTCGCGCGGCGTGCGCGCGTCGTTCGCGGCGGGCCACAGTCTCGGGGAGTATTCTGCGCACGTGGCCGCCGGTACGATATCCTTCGCGGATGCCTTGCGCACGGTGCGTCGCCGCGGGCGCTATATGCAGGAGGCCGTGCCGATCGGCGAAGGCGCCATGGCGGCAATCCTCGGGCTCGACGAAGCCGGTGTCATGCGCGCGTGCGCGGACACGATGGTGGAACGCGTCGGCCGCGTCGTGACCGCCGCCAACCTGAACGCCCCCGGGCAAGTCGTGATTGCGGGACACGCCGACGCCGTGGCGCGCGCCAGTGAACGCGCGAGGGAGCTTGGCGCCAGGCGCACGATCGCACTGGCCGTCAGCGCTCCCTTCCATTGTCCGCTCATGAAGCCCGCCGAAGAGCGGCTGGCACCGGAGCTGCGGGCCTTGACCGTCGCCGATCCCCGAATTCCCGTTATCGCGAACGTCGATGCCGAGCCGAAGCGCGACGCGGGCGCCTCGATTGACGCGCTCATCCGCCAGGTGTCGTCCCCCGTGCGCTGGGAGCAGGTCGTCACGCGGCTCATCGCCGAAGGGGCCACGACCTTCGTCGAGATCGGTCCGGGCTCCGTGCTCGCGGGGCTGATCAAGAAGATCGATCGCCGCGTGAACGTGATGAGCATCGAGGACGAGCCAGGCCTGTCGGCTGCCCTCGCGAAGCTCCACACGGACAACTGAACGCCGAAGGCGCCAACGCGTAAAACCGAAAACCCAAAACCTGAGACGTACTTCCGCAATATGATTAACCTGTCAGGCCGCGTCGCCATCGTGACGGGCGCGTCGCGCGGGATTGGGCGCGCGATCGCGCAGCGGCTGGCGGCGCAGGGCGCGGTCGTCGTCGCGGCGGCCCGCGGCGAGAATGCGCGGGCGGTGGCGGAGGAGATCACCGCAGCCCAGGGCCGGGCCGAGGCGGTGAGCCTGGACGTGACCGAGCCGGGCGCCGCCGAACGGCTGGTCGCTTCGACGCTCGAACGGCACGCCCGGATCGACATCCTCGTGAACAACGCGGGGATCGCGCGCGACCAGTTGATGCTGCGAATGAAACGCGAGGACTGGGACGCCGTGATCGCGACGAACCTGACGGCCGCCTTCGCGTTGACGCAGGCCGTGTTGAAGCCGATGCTGCGGCAACGCGGAGGCCGCATCATCTCGATCGGTTCGGTCGTGGGGCAGAGCGGGAACGCGGGGCAGGCCAATTACGCCGCGTCGAAGGCGGGCCTCATTGGATTCACGAAGGCGGTGGCGCTCGAGGTGGGATCGCGCGGCATTACGGCGAACGTCGTCGCGCCCGGGTTGATTGAGACGGATATGACACGCGCGATGACCGAACAGGCGCGTGATGAGTGGGCGTCGAAGATTCCGCTGCGGCGCCTGGGCACACCCGACGACATCGCGTCGGCCGTTTGCTTTCTTGCGTCAGACGAGGCGTCGTATATTACGGGGCACGTCCTGGCGATCAATGGCGGGATGTATACGTAGCGCGGCTTTCGAAGGAAGCCGTGGATGGAGGACTGAATGGCGGTTGCTGACAAAGTGAAGAGCATCATCGTGGAGCAGCTTGGAGTCGATGAAGAAGAAGTGACTCCGGATGCGTCATTCGTTGACGATCTGGGCGCCGACTCGCTCGACACGGTGGAGCTGGTCATGGCGTTCGAGGAAGAGTTCGGCATCGAGATTCCGGACGAGGATGCCGAGAAAATCACGCGCGTGAAGGAAGCGGTCGAATACATCGAGTCTCACAGCAAGAAAAAGTAGGGGAGGCGGATTGATCAGGCGAGTCGTCGTGACGGGTGTGGGCCTCGTGTCGCCGCTCGGCATAGGGACCGGGGCGAACTGGGAAGCGCTCTGCGCGGGGCAGAGCGGCATCGGACCGATTACGCGGTTCGACGCCACCCAGTTTTCAGCGCGCATCGCGGGCGAAGTGAAGGGCTTCGATCCGCTGCAGTTCGTGGACAAGAAAGACGTCAAGAAGATGGACGTCTTCATTCAGCTCGCGATCGCGGCGACCGAGTTCGCCATGGCCGATGCGAAGCTGAAAGTAAGCCCCGAGCACGCGACGCGCACGGGCGTCTTCATTGCGTCTGGCATCGGCGGGTTCAGCACGATCGAGCGCGAGCACAAGGCGCTCCTCGAGGGAGGGCCGCGCCGCATTTCACCGTTCTTCATTCCCGCAGCCATCATCAACCTGGCCGCCGGCCAGGTCTCCATCCGGTTCGGGGCCAAGGGGCCCAACTCCGCGACATGTACGGCGTGCTCGGCGTCGGCGCATGCCATCGGGGACGCCTTCGAAATCATCAAGCGCAACGACGCCGACGTGATGATCGCCGGCGGGTCGGAGGCGGCCATCACGCCGATGGGCGTCGGCGGATTTGCCGCGATGCGTGCCCTGTCCACGCGCAATGACGAGCCGCACCGCGCGAGCCGTCCCTTCGACAGGGATCGCGACGGCTTCGTCATGGGCGAGGGGTCAGGCGTTGTGATCCTCGAGGAGCTCGAATACGCCCGCCGCCGCGGCGCCTCGATTTATGCCGAGCTGGTCGGCTACGGCATGTCGGCCGACGCGTTTCACATCACCGCCCCGTCCGCGGACGGCGATGGCGGGGTCCGCGTCATGCAGGCGGCGCTGAAGAGCGCGGGGATCGAGCCATCGCAGGTGGACTACATCAACGCGCACGGTACCTCGACGCCGTTCAACGACAAGCTGGAAACGCTCGCGATCAAGCGCCTGTTTGGCGACCATGCGCGCAAGGTCGCCATCTCGTCCACCAAGTCGATGACGGGACACCTCCTCGGCGCCGCCGGCGGCCTCGAAGCCGGCATCACCGTGCTGGCGATCCGGCACAAGGTCATCCCTCCCACCATCAACTACGAGACGCCCGATCCCGAATGCGACCTCGATTACGTGCCCGGAACCAAGCGCGCCGCGACGATCCAGTACGCCCTGTCGAACTCGTTTGGCTTTGGCGGCACGAACGCGGCCTTGTTGTTCAAGCGCTTCGATGAGTAAGCCCTGAGCCTTGAAAATGAAGATCGCCGTTTGCATCAAACAAGTCGTGACGCGCGAGTGGCAGCTGCGGGTGAACGAGGCCAAAACCTGGATTCGTGACCAGGATGCCAGCTTCGAGCTGAACGAGCCCGACGCGTACGCGCTGGAAGAGGCGCTGCGCCTGAAGGAGAAGCACACCGGGGAGGTCGTGGTCGTGTCGGCCGGTCCGGCGCGCGCCGCGCAGGTGATTCGCGAAGCGCTCGCGCGCGGCGCGGATCGGGCGATTCACGTGGAAGCCGACGTGCTCGCGACCGCGGATGCCGCCACCATCGCCGGCGCCATCGCGTCCGCGATTCAGGACGAGAAGTTCGATCTCGTGCTCACGGGATTGCAGTCAGACGACCAGGGTTTCGGGCAGGTGGGTGTGGTGCTGGCGGAAAAGCTCGGCATGCCCCACGCCACGATCATCATGGAAGTGCAAGCCTCTCCCGAGGGCCTTCGCGTGAAACGCGAGCTCGAGGGCGGCTGGTTCCAATGGATCGCCTTGCCGCTGCCCGCGCTGCTGACCATTCAGAGCGGCATCAACCAGCTTCGCTATGCGACGCTGAAAGGGATCATGGCGGCGAAGAAAAAGGAGATCCGCAAGGTCACCCCGTCCGTGTCCGCCGAGCCAACCCAGCGCATGCTCGCGGTGTATTTCCCCGAGAAGGGCAAGAAGACGCAGATGATTTCCGGATCGCCGGCCGAAGCGGCTCGGGATCTCGTGAAGCGGCTTCGTGAAGACGCGAGGGTGCTCTCGTGATGGTCCTCGTCATTGCCGAACAACGGGACGGCCGCGTGAATCGCGCGACGTGGGAGGCGATTGCCGCGGCGCAGCAGGCGGGTGGACCGGTCAAGATTGCGGTGCTCGGAGCGGGGGCAGACACGGCGGCGACTGAGCTCGGCGCTGCCGATGTTGCGGAGGTCGTCGTCCTCGACACGGCGGGGGTCGCGGCCTACACCGCTGACGGGTACGTGCGGTTCGGGGCGCAGCGTCGGCGCTGCGCGGAAGCGCGATCGATTCCTC
>JANNHC010000429.1:0-1564 GCA_031404215.1 Acidobacteriota bacterium | reverse complement strand
TGAACTCGTCAGACTCCGGCGCAAAACGGCCTCGTTGTCCGACGCGCACCGTGCGGAGCTCGACGCCATCAGCATCCAGGTGGCCGGAGCGATCGCGTCACACCTTGGAAGAGCGCTCGATTGCGAGGCCGCATCCACGTCGTTTGCGGTCGCGCCTCGGGATGTCCCGACGCAAGCGGCATCGCCCGCGGGGCTCGTATAAACGACACGTCGAAAGAGAGAGAGACAGCATGAAACGGATCGTCGTGACGGGGATTGTCGCGTTCGCAATGCTAGGGGGTTCGGCGTCTGCCCAGGATGCCAAGGTCATCCAGAAAGGCATGGAAGCCTACACCGCGCAGAAGTGCTCGAAGTGCCACTCGATTGCCGGCAAGGGCAATGCGAAGGGGAAGATGGACGACGTCGGCAGCAGGCTGACGGCGGTCGAACTCAAGGAGTGGCTGGTCGATCCGATTGGGATGGCCGTGAAGCACAAGAAGGACCGCAAGCCGCCGATGAAGAAGACGGCCATACCCGCGGGCGATGTGGACGCCATCGTCGCGTACCTCTCGACGCTGAAGAAGTAGCCGTCAGGACGTATCGGCAGACGGACCCTCGTGCTGTCTGGTTCCACGGGGTTCGGGTTCACTGAGAAATCGCTGAGGTGAACCGCGGCTCGATGTCCACCGGGACGCTGGTCATTCGGTCGAGCACTTTCTGGACGCTCGGCCGAACGACACCCAGCCGCGTCAGCAGTTCCTTCGCCTTCACGTAGTTCCCTTCCGCCTGCAGGGTCATGATGTCGCCCGTGAGCGCCGTCACGGCATCGGCAATCCTCTCCTGGTCCACCGCGAACGTTCCCCCCGGCTGGACTTTGAAGGCGCCCGCGTCGAGCAGGTAATTCACCTGGACGGCGATGCCGCGGCCGTGCGCTTCGTTGATGCCGAAGCGAATCGAGCGGAACGCTGACGCCAGGAAGGTCGTGTACATCGTCTTCACGATGGAGGGATCGATCAGGTTGCGGTCGGCGAGCTGGCGCAGCGCCCAGAGCCCCGACATGTCGGCCTTGGCCTCTTCGATCGCGCTGTAGGTGTCCTTGAGCTCCTGCCGCACCGTCGTCGCGCGGCCGCCCACCGTGATGTTGTGGGGCCCCAGGCCGTGCATCAGTTCGTGCATGAGGATGTGCGTAAAGAACGCTTCGAATGCCACGTGCTTCTGATCCGTGGCGCTGAGCGCCACCTTGCTGATTGGCACCAGCACCCGATTGAACTTCGCGTCCTGTACGTTCTTGAGCATGACGCGTTTGGTGCCCTTCTCCTTTATCACGCGCTCGTCGTTGGGGAGATTGAACGCGGCCGTCTGCACGCCACGATTGGCGTCGCCTGCCGTGAACACCACGTTCACGACGCGGATGGGGGCGAGCGAGCCGAGCGTGGGATTTCGGTAGGCCGGGTCGATCGGCAGGGCGTTCTCGAGCACCTGCAGGTGCGCCGAAAAAGCCTGGAGCTTTTTCGACTCCGCTTCGTCCCGCAGGTAGTGCCGGTAGTTCATGTTGTCGGAGAAGCTGTTGCCGCCCCAGGTGCCG
>JANNHC010000428.1:0-8441 GCA_031404215.1 Acidobacteriota bacterium | reverse complement strand
CGTTCACCAGTCCGAATTTCTCCTTAGCGCCGTCCTCTACGTCAATCAAGACGGCATCCAGTGGCAGGCGCCCCAGGTGTTCGACCGGCTCATCCACGCGAAGGAAATGCCGGTGACCATCGGCGTGTTCGTCATGCACGGCCGGGTGAAGGCGCCGAACGCCGAGGCGCTCGATCGCATGAACCGGAGCTTCGAGTACGACGCCGTGAGCGGCGACTACGCGCGATTTCTTCTCGACGAAATGCTGCCGCACGTCGCGAAGGCGCATGGCCTGTCGCTCTCGACCGATCCGAACGACCGGGGGATTGCCGGCAACAGCAGCGGCGCGATCGCCGCATTCGCGGCCGCGTGGCAGCGTCCGGACGCGTTCCGCCGGGTGTTCAGCGCCATCGGCACGTATGTGGGACTGCGCGGAGGCCACGAGTTTCCTCTCCTCATTCGCAAGACCGAGCCCAGGCCGATTCGTGTGTTCCTTCAGGATGGACGCAACGATCTGAACAACTACACCGGCAGCTGGTGGGTCGCCAACCAGGACATGCTGTCGGCGTTCGAGTACGCGGGCTACGACGTCAATCACGAGTGGGGCGAGGGCGCGCACAGCTCGGCCCACGCGACCGCGATCTTTCCGGACGCGCTCCGTTGGCTGTGGCGCGACTGGCCTGCGCCCATCAAGGCCAATCCTGTCGCCAAGTCAGCGCAGGACGTTTTCCAGGTCCTGATTCCCGGTGAGGAATGGCAGCTCGTCAGCGAGGGGCACCGCCACACGGACGGCCCCGCCGTGAACGCCGCGGGCGAGATGTTCTTCAGCGATCCCGCGAACAATCGCATCCACCGGACCGGACCGGACGGAAAGCCGGGCATCTTCGCAGAGAACACGAACGGCGCAAACGGCATGATGTTCGCCCCTGATGGCCGGCTGTACACGGGCGCGACCCGGACCAAACAGCTCGTCGCATACAGTCCGGCAGGCAAGACCGAGATTCTTGCCAGCGACGTCGTGGTCAACGACCTCGCGGTGAACGTGAAAGGGGACGCCTACTTCACGGATTCGCCAGGCAAGAAGATCTGGCTGGTGCCAAAGGGAGGTACACCGCGCGTCGTGGACGAAGGCATCGAATCTCCGAACGGTGTGCTGTTTTCCCCGGATCAGACCCTGCTGTACGTCTCCGACTACGTCGGGCAGCTCTCGTGGGTGTTCCAGATTCAGCCGGACGGGTCGCTCGGTCACAAGCAGCGGTACTTTTACGTGCACATGCCCGACGCCGCCACGCGCAGCGGCTCGGACGGCATGGCGGTCGATGCGGACGGACGGGTGTACATCGCCACCTCACTCGGCGTCCAGGTCTTCGACCAGATCGGCAAGTGTCACGCGATCATCCCCGCGCCGATTCGGGCGTCGCTCTCGAACGTGGAGTTCGGCGGGCCGAACATGGACGAGATGTACGTCACGAACGGCGACAAGGTGTTCAAGCGGAAGACCAGGGTCAAAGGGGTCGTCTCGTGGCGTGCGCCTGTGAAGCCCGCTCCGCCACGGCTGTGAGGTTGACTCAGCCCGGCAGACTGCGGATGTTCGCGACGGCGGGCGCGCTTGCCGCGTGTATCGCGAGCACCGTCCTCCATTCGCAGAATACCCCCTCGGCGACTGCCGGCGGGCCCGCGCAGATTCTCTCCGCCACCGATGTGGCGGCGATCCTCAACGTCGCCGCCGGAGCCCTGACGAATCAGACGCTCGCCGTGTCGGTCGTCGATCGTACCGGCTCGATCCTGGGTGTGTACGCGCGACCGGATGCCGGGGCGCTCGCGCCAGACGTCGCGGTCACGCTCGCGCGCGCAGGGGCGATGTTTGCCAACGACCAGGCGCCGCTGTCTTCGCGCACGGTGCGGTTCATCAGCGGCACGCATTTCCCGCCAGGCATTCGCAACACGGGGAATGCCGCGCTCTACGGCGTCGAAAACATCAACCGAGGCTGCAAGGTAGACGAAGCGGGTGACGCAATCTTCAACGCGCCGTTCCCACGGCCAAGGTCGATCGCCGGCACATACGGCGCAGGCGCCGGCACCCTGCCGCTGGCATGCGAACCGTCAGACACCAGCGGATGCTCCAAGGGCGGACCGGTCCTCGACGAGCGCGGAGAGCCGCTCTCGTCGGTCGGCATCACGACCGGCAAGGCGGACGTGTTCGATACGGGCCAGTCGAGCCCGGGTGCCGTTCCCGTCAATCCCGGCGGCATCCCGGTGTATCGAGGCGGGAAGGTCGTCGGCGGCGTCGGCGTCTCCGGGGTGCCCGCGGCATTCGCCGAGTACGCGGCGACGCTGGCCGCGGCCGGGGCCGGGCGCGGCCTGGACTTCTCGGAACCGCTCGGCAGACCTGGCGCCGTGTACATCGACGGCATCCGCCTGCCGTTTTTCGGCACCTGCACGACGATCGCCTGCATCCGGGCGTCGTTGACGACGCGACCCGTCGGATCGGCGCCTGGCACGTTCAGCGACGGCCGGTACCTGGTGCAGCCGCGCGACGGTCTGCAGGCGCCGGAAGGCTACGTGCTCGGCCCGCGCGCGAGCGCCGTCGCCGGTGGGCTGTCGTCCGCCGAAGTGCGGCAGATTGTCGATCGCGCCGTCGCGGCGTCGCTCCGCACGCGCGCGATGATTCGCCTGCCGATCAATCAGCCCGCGCGTATGACGATCAGCGTATCGGATGAAGCGGGAGAGATTCTCGCGCTCTACAGGATGCCCGACGGCACCGTGTTCTCCGCGGATGTCGCGATGACCAAGGCGCGCAACGCCTATTACTTCAGCACGCGTGAAGGCTACGAGGTCCTGCGGACGATCGTCGAGACGAACCCGCATGCGCGCTACAGATGGCAGCCGGCGCCACCCGCCGGCAAGGGTTGGGCGGTCAGCGCGCGCACGCTCAGCTACGGAGGCCAGCCAATCTTCCCGCCGGGCATCGACCTGAATCGCGCCGCGGTGCCGGGCCCATTCTTCCCGCTGTTCGTCTACGATTCAAGAAATCCGTGTACCGAGGGGCCGGGCGCCTCGCGCGGCGGCGATCGATCGTTTCTCAACCAGAGCGGGATCGTGTGGTTTCCGGGAAGTGCGCCGCTCTATCGTGGCGACAGGGTGATCGGTGGACTCGGCGTCAGCGGTGACGGGGTCGAGCAGGACGACTACGTGTCGCTGCTCGGCAGCGACGGGTTCCATCCTCCGGCGTCGCTTCGCGTAGACCGGTCGGCGATTACCGACGATCGAGGCAACGCCGTGCGGCTTCCCTACCTGAAGCTTCCGCGAAATCCGGAGATTCAGCGATAGGGAGGCTCCCTCCAACTCACAGCTGGAAGGCTTCTCCCTCTGACGCTGTTTCTGTCGCCTTGAACACCCGCTGGGCGTTCGAGCGGATGCGCACGAGTTCCTCGTCGGTCCGTCCCGGCTTGTGATGGAACAGCCACAGGCCGCCGATGTCGTTGGCGGCCGCGAAGTTGGCGCATTGCCGCCAGTCGCTGTGGCCCCACCCGCGGTGGTGCGGCAATTCCTCCGGCGTAAAGTGCGAATCGAGAATCAGCGCGGCCGCGCCCTTCGCAAACTCCGCGAGCGGTTCGTCGAACGCCGGATCGCCAAACTCGTGATCGGTCGCGTAGACGACATCGCCCGTCGTGCCGCGGACCCGGTACGCCAGCGCGCCGCCGGGATGATTCAGATCGATGGCCGTCAGCTCGAAGCCGCCGAGGCGGATTTCTCCCGTGTCGATCAACTCGACGTCGGGCGGGTTCGGCAGGTGCTCGTACGGCACCGGGAAGAACGGCGACTGGAAGATCGTGTTCACCCACGCCGTGTCGCGTGACTCGAACGCCGGCGCAAATATCCGCGGGGACCATCCGGGCTGGTAGAGCTGGGCGAGGAAGGGCAGCCCCTGCAGGTGGTCCCAGTGATAGTGGGTCAGCACGATCGGCAGGTCGCGCGGCGGACCGCCAATCTTCCGACCAAGGCCCACGATTCCCGACCCGGCGTCGAAGATGATCGTCTCGCCGGTGTGCTCGTCCGTGATTTCGAGGCACGGCGTGTTGCAGCCATGGCCGATAGCCGCGGGAATCGCCCACGGCACGGAACCCCGCACGCCCCAGAATCTGACCTGCATCCTACCGTCCCTCGCCCTGTACAGCCACCGCGCGTTCGTTGGCTTCGCGCACGCGGCGCGCCAGCTGACGCAACAGCTCTTCGGTGCGCGCCGGATCCTCTGCCAGCACCCGCGCGAACGAGTCCCGCGCGACCCGGCGAAGCTGCGCATCGGTCACCGCGACGACGGTGGCCGACCGCGGCTCGGCGAGCAGCAGGCTCATCTCGCCGACCCAGTCGCCCCGCCCCAGGCGGGCGAGCTCGACGCCGCCCCGTGTCACCCGCAACTCGCCGCGCTCGACGAGATAGGCTTCGCTGCCCGGCTCCCCTTCCCGCATGACCGTCTCTCCCGCGGGGACGAGCCTGTAGCCGCAGTTAGGAAACGGGCACGGGTAATCGGCCGTGTGATACAGCTTCGCGCACACCGTCACCCCGCCCCATCGGCGCTGGAACGCCACGGCGGCAAGCAGCGCGCCTGCGATCGGCCCGGCGAAGTAAATCCATTGATCGCGATAGAGCGGCACCATCAGCGCGGGCGCCAGGCTCCGCGCCGGGTTCACGCTCGTACCTGACACTGGCGCCTCGACCATCACCAGAAACGCCACGAGCGAGCCCGCGATGAGTCCGGTCTTCGCCGCGATCGAAGGTTTGTTCACGCAGACGAAGATCAGGAACACGAGCGCAAACGTGGACGCCGCCTCCGCGGCCAGCGCGCCGGCCCACGTCCAGCCCTCCCCGGGTGTCGTCGCGGCGTATTGCACGCTGCGTGCAAGGTCGCTCCACAGGCCCGCCGCGGCCGCCGTGCCCGCGATCGCGCCGAGGACCTGCGCCGCGACGTACCAGGGAACGTCCCGTCCAGGGACTTTGCCAAGCTTCCAGAATGCGAGCGTGACCGCCGGGTTGATGTGGCCGCCGCTCCGCTTGCCGAGCGGAGAATACACGACAGCCGTCGCGCCACCGGCAAAGAGCAACCCGGTCACAAGCCGGCGCAGGGCGGGAACCTGAATCACCGGGACGGGCGAGCCCGCGCCCCAGATCAGCGCGACCGCCGTGATGCCCCAGAACAGCATCACCGCCGTACCCGCAAACTCGCACGCATACACAGGAAGATTGCGGCGCATCGTCAGCCCGCGGATAATAGCGCACTTATGCCGACCGCCGAGCACCGCCGCCTTGCGGAACCATCCACCGGAATCGTGCCTCCCTGGCGGAAGTGGGGTTGCTACGTGTCGGAGCGGGCATGGGGCACGGTGCGCGAGGATTACAGCGCACACGGCGACGCCTGGAACTACCTGCCCCACGACAAGGCGAGAAGCAAGGCGTACCGCTGGGGCGAAGATGGCATCGCGGGCCTGTGCGATCGCTACCAGTTGCTGGTCTTCGCGCCAGCGTTCTGGAACGGACGCGATCCGATTCTCAAGGAGCGGATGTTCGGCCTGACGTCGAGCGAGGGCAACCGCGGTGAAGACGTCAAGGAATACTACTTCTACCTCGACGCCACGCCCACCGGCAGCTACATGAAGCTGCTCTACAAGTACCCGCAGGCGGAGTACCCGTATGCGCGGCTGCTTGACGAGAACCGCCGGCGCGCCGGTGGCGGCATGGAGTTCGAGCTCCTCGATTCGGGTGTCTTTGACGACAACCGGTATTTCGACGTCGTCATCGAGTACGCCAAGGCAGGACCCGAGGACATCTGCGTCCGGATCGAGGTGTTCAACCGCGGCAGGGACGAGGCGCCGTTTCATTTCATTCCGCAGCTGTGGTTCAGGAACACCTGGAGCTGGGGCCCGGTGCGCGCACGCGAGCCGCAGATCACACCTGGACGAAGCGGCCCCGGCTGGCAAGAGCTCGTCGCGGATGATTCGGCGGCCGATCCGCTGCCGAACCTGATGTTCGAGTACCGGCTGGGCGCGCGGCACCTGTACGCCCCGTCTGGCGGCACGCCACTCTTCACCGACAACGAAACACATGCCGAGCGCGTCTTTGGCGCTGGCGCGGTGTCGGCGGGCGCGTGCACGAAGGACGCGTTTCACAGGCAGATCGTCAACGGCGAGGCCTGCGTCAGTTCCAAGGGCATCGGCACGAAGGCGTGCCTTCACTACAACGTGTCGGTCCCCGGCCTCGGATCCACGGTGTGGAACTTGCGGCTCACGCCGGCCGTGCTGCCGGATCCGCTGGAACAGGTGGGTGCGATCGTGCAGAAGCGGCGGGAGGAAGCCGACGAGTTCTACGCGGCCATCCATCCGCCGAAGGCGACCGCCGACGAGAAGCTCGTGCAGCGGCAGGCGCTCGCCGGCATGCTGTGGACCAAGCAGATCTACCTCTTCGATGTCGGGCTCTGGCTCGACGGCGACAATCCGGCGAGTCCGCCCCCGGGACCGCGCCGAACGATCCGCAATTCCCATTGGCGTCACCTGAATTCGATGCGGATTCTCTCGATGCCGGACAAGTGGGAGTATCCGTGGTTTGCCGCCTGGGACCTTGCGTTTCACTGCGTGGCGCTGACGCTGGTGGACCCGGCCTTCGCGAAGGACAATCTCTGGCTGCTGCTTTTTGAACAGTTTCAGCATCCGAACGGCCAGATTCCGGCCTACGAGTGGGAGTTCTCCGACCTCAACCCGCCGGTGCACGCCTGGGCATGCTGGCGCGTCTACGAGAAGGACAAGGCGCTCACCGGCGTTGGCGACGTGGCGTTCCTGGAAAAGTGCTTCCACAAGCTGCTGATGAACTTCGCGTGGTGGGTCAACAAGGTGGACAGCCAGGGGCTGAACGTCTTCGAGGGCGGCTTCCTCGGACTCGACAACATCACGGTTGTCGATCGCAGCGAGAAGCTGCCCAACGGCGCCATTCTCGAGCAGTCGGATGCGACCGGGTGGATGGGCTTTTTCTGCCTGCACATGATGCGTATCGCGCTCGAGCTTGCCGGCACAAACCGCGTGTACGAGACGCTCGCAACGAAGTTCTTCGAGCACTTCACGTACATTGGCGGCGCCATGAAACACATGGGCGGCCGCGGCTACCAGCTGTGGGACGAAGACGACGGGTTCTTCTACGACGTGCTGCGGTTTCCCGACGGCAGCTTTCACAAGTTTCGGGTGCGTTCGCTCGTCGGGTTGATCCCGCTCTACGCGATCGAAGTGCTCGATCCTGAGAAGATCGAAAACCTGCCGGTCTTCCTGGACGACGTGCACTGGTTCATGAAAAACCGCCCGGATCTTGTCGGGCGGGCCTGCTATCGCGCGGAGCGCCAGGGTCGAACACTCGACGTGCTGTCGATCGTGGACCGCCACCAGCTCACGCGCCTGCTGCAGCGCCTCTGGGATGAAAACGAGTTCCTCTCGCCTGGAGGCATCCGCAGCCTCTCGAAGTATCACGAGAAGCATCCGTTCACGTTCGGCGCCGGCACCGTGCGGTACGAACCCGCCGAAGCCGACGTGAAAATAAAGGGGGGCAACTCCAACTGGCGCGGGCCGATCTGGTTTCCCACGTCGTACCTGCTCATCGAGGCGCTGATGAAGTTCGCCGAGGCGAACGGTCCCGAGTTCCAGGTCTTGACTCCCGCAGGTGGCGGCGCACCGATCGGACCGGAGGACATGGCGCGGGAGATCGCCAACCGGATGATCGGCCTGTTCACGCGCGCGGAGGACGGGACGCGCCGAATTTACGGCGGCACGGCGAAATTCCAGCAGGATCCGCACTGGCGCGATTGCCTGCTGTTCAACGAGTACTTCCACGGCGACAACGGCGCCGGGCTCGGTGCGAACCACCAGACCGGCTGGACCGGGCTCGTGGCGAACCTGATCGACGAGTGGCGGCGCTAGTGCCAGGAGAGAGCAGCCCTAGAGGTCTGCGCTCCGGCGTTTCCGGCGGCAGGGCCGACCAGCCCTTTAGGGCTGCCTTCGTCGCAGTCGTCACACTCGTGACGCTTGGCATGCCCGCGGTTTCGCGCGCGCAGCGCATTCCCGGACAGGCCGAGCGGCAGACCGCGATCCAGGGCCGCGTCATCGACGACCGGGGACGCGGAGTGCCTGGCGTCGGTGTCGAGCTGCGCCGCCGGTCGGAGTCCGGACGTGCCGTGGCACTACCCGATACCCGGCGGACGACGACGACGGCCGACGGGATTTTCCGCTTCCTGGATCTTCCCGCGGGCGACTTCGGCATCACGCTGACGCTCGACGGGTACGCGCCGCTCACGCGCAACGACCTCCGCATCGGGCGCTCGGAACTGGTGAGCGTCGAGTTGACGCTCGCGCGCGTGGACACATCCGTCGGCGCGGCTCCGGTGCCGCCGGCCGCTCCCACGCCCTATGGCAACCTGCCGCGGCGGCGTG
>JANNHC010000427.1:0-18356 GCA_031404215.1 Acidobacteriota bacterium | reverse complement strand
GAATATACCCAATATTTTCGCTCCTCGCGCCTTGCCAGACGGGCGCCGCGCTCCGGGACTTATGCCGCGATCCACGGGGACGGGACACTAGCCTTTCCATGCAGGATACAGATCGTGATCGAAGCCCAGCGCGCTCAGGATTTTCCCGGCCATGAAATCAGCCAGATCGTCGAGCGTCTTCGGCATCTGGTAGAACGCCGGCATTGCGGGCATGATCATCGCCCCCGCTTCTGCGCAGAGCACCATGTTACGGAGCTGGGGAAGGCTCATCGGCGTTTCGCGCGGAACGATGATGAGCGGGCGGCGCTCCTTCAGCATCACGTCCGCGGCGCGCTCGACGAGGTTGCGCGACAGGCCATGCGCGATACCGGCGAGGCTTTTCATCGAGCAGGGCACCACGACCATCCCCTGGCAGCCCTGGCTGCCGCTGGCGATTTTCGCGCCCAGATCCTTGTTGCTGTAGAGCGTCGTCGTGCCGCGGCGCACGCCGTCGCCATATTTCGCGACGAGATAGTCGCTCAGCTTTTCGATCGCGGCGGTATCGCCAAGCTCGTCGCGGAGCAGCCGGCGCCCGTAGTCCGACACCACGACCTCGAGATGACATCCGCGCTCGAGCAGCGCCGCCATCGTGCGCGTGGCGTAGATCGCGCCGCTCGCGCCGGTGATGGCGACCGAGATCGAGCGACGGGGCCTGTCGTCAGTGGGCATAAATGGCGGCCGCCGTCGCCGCAAGATAAAGAATCCCGACGTACCCGTTCAGATCGAACGCGCGTTTCACCTGTGAGAGGTCGTGCTCGCTGACGAGCGACTGCTCGAACACCAGCAACGCGGCCACGCCCGCCACGCCCGCCAGGTAGATCGCGCCAAGATCCGCGACAGGACCGAGTGCCGCGAGACACGCGATCGTGACCACATGCATGGCCCGCGAGATGACGAGCGACCGCGCCACGCCGAAATGCACCGGGATCGATCGCAGCCCGTGTGCGCGGTCGAAGGCCAGATCCTGGCACGCGTACAAGACGTCGAATCCTCCGACCCACGTGCCGATAGCGAGGCCCAGGAGCCACGGCTCCACCCCGCCTCGTCCTCCCGCGGCAAGCCACCCGCCGACCGGCGCGACCGCCATCGCGAGGCCAAGAAACAGCTGAGTGTATGTCGTAAACCGCTTCGCGAGGGAATACCAGAACACGATGGCGAGAGCGACGGGCGACAGTGCCAAGCAAATCGGACCCAGCTTCCATGCCGCGAGCACGAACACGAGCGAGGACACCACGACGAACATCCGCGCCCCCCCGCGGGTCATCAGCCCGCGCGGCAACTCGCGCATGGCCGTCCGCGGATTCAGCGCGTCGTGCGTGGCGTCAGCAAGCCGGTTGAATCCCATCGCCGCACTCCGGGCCGCCACCATCGCAACCACGATCCACCCGAGCCGGACAGCTACCGTCGCCCCGGTCCAGTCATTGAGACGATGCAAGGCAAGCAACGCCCCCGTCAGCGCAAACGGCAACGCAAACACCGAATGACTGAACCGGACGAATGAGGCGTACGTCCTGAATTGGTTCGGCAAGGTTCGACTGGGTTCAGTTCTATGAAGAGAGCCACCTGATCGCATCAGGCTCGATTCCACGGACTAAGTATTCTTCCACATCCGCAACGCCGTGCGGGAGCTGCACGCCGATGAGGTCGGCGCGCTTGCCGGGCTCGATGGTGCCGAAGTCTTCGGCAAAGCCCAGCGCTGACGCGCCGATAATCGTGGCGCTCTGGAGGAGCCGGGGGGCCGGGACGTGTGGAGCGAGGCGGCGGACCTCGGCCAGCTCGGCGAACACGTTCAGGTCTGCCACGCTGGCGAGGCTGTCGGTGCCGATTGCGACACGAACTCCCGAGGCGTAGAAACGCTCGATCGGCGGGGTGCCCGCCCCCGTCCACCGATTGCTGCGCGGACAGGTCACCAGTGTCGCGCCGGCGGCTGACAATCGGGCGAGTTCGCGATCGTCGAGCTGGGTACCGTGCACCGCAAGCAGACGCGCGTTGACGAGCCCCAGACGATCGAGGTACTCCACCGGTCCGCATCCTGGAGGCTGCCACCGATCGTTCCATGCGCCGAGCTGGCCAAGCAGTTCCCGCCACGCGCCGGTGCCGTCTTGAAGAAACTGCATCTCCTCGGACGACTCGCCAAGGTGCACGCTCAGCGGGCGATTGCCGGCAGCCTGGGCGACCGCGAGGAAGAGCGCCGGCGATACGGAGTAGGGCGCGTGGGGAGCAACCGATGGCCGCAGCCACTCGCGGGGCGGCAAGGCATCAAGCTGCGATCGAGCCGCCGCCGCCGTCTGCTCGGGACTCGACACGTTGAACCCCAGGATCTCCCGGAATATCGCCGCGCCGAGCCCACTCTCCGCGAGCAGTTCGTAGGGCGCCAGCGTGTTCGTCACGTCCCCGACAAGCGTCGTCCCGGCCGCGCGTACCTCGCGAATGGCGTCGGCGATGGCCTCGGGCGGGTCGGTCTCGACGCCGCGGCGTAACGCCATGAGCTTCGCTGCCCAGGCCGGCATCGAACGCGACGCTTGGATCTGATCGCGCATCCAGGAAAGCTCGAGATGGGTGTGGGCGTTGACGAGGCCGGGAAGAACCGCGGTGTCCCCGAGGTCCACGATCTCGACAGGTTCTGGTGAGGAGACGACGGGAGACGAGTCGGGCCCCCCGAAACCCTTGATCCGGCCGGCCCCGGTGAGCACCCATCCGCCGGGAATGGGCGGCGCGGCAATTGGCAGAATCCAGGCCGCGCGGTAGAGCATCAATGGCCGGTGAGCCGCGCCTTCTTCTCGGCGGCGCTGCGTGCGGCGTATCGAACGATCTCGGGCGCGCGCGACGTGTCGCCGTCAGCGCGCGCGACGGCAAGCTCCAGCATCCTGGGCACGTCGCGGCCGCGGAACACAGGCTCGCCCTGCAGCTCGTAGTGCATGTTGCGGCGCTTCGCGATAAAACCGGCGTTCTCGATGTTGCGGACGATCTCGATCTCGTCCATGCAGTACGCCGCACCCGCGGCGCGGACCACGTTCTCCTCGATCATGACGCTGCCCATGTCGTTGGCGCCGAACGCGAGGCTGAGCTGCCCCACCTTGCCCCCCTGCGTGACCCACGAGGCCTGAAGGTTGTCGAAGTTGTCGAGCACGAGCCGGGCGATCGCCAGTGTCCGCAGGTACTCGACGCCGGTGGCTTCCGCTCCGCCGAGCTCGGTGTGATCCGGCTGGTAGCTCCAGGTGATGAAGGCGGTGAAGCCCCCCATCTCGTCCTGAAGCTCCCGCAAGCGGACGAGATGCTCGAGCCGCTCCTCCATGGTCTCCACCGTGCCGTACATCATCGTCGCGGTCGTGCGGAGCCCTGCGCGATGCGCGTGGCGCATCACGTCGAGCCACTCGTCCGCGCTCGCCTTGCTGTAGCAGTTCAAAAGCTTGCGGACGCGATCGACCAGGATCTCGGCGCCACCGCCTGGAATGCTGTCGAGCCCGGCGGCGATCAGGCGCTCGATGACACCAGCCACCGGCAGCCGCGATATCCGGCTCAGATGTATGACCTCCGGCGAGGACAGCGCATGAAGTTTGAACGCGGGATATTTCTGCTTCACCGCCCTGAACAAATCTTCGTACCACTCGAGGGGCAAGTCCGGATTATGGCCGCCCTGCAGCAGCAACTGGCCCCCACCGAGCTCTATCGTCTCGTCGATCTTGCGAAAGATCTCCTCGAACCCGAGGACATAGCCTTCCGAGGAGCCAACCGGACGGTAAAACGCGCAGAAGTTACAGCGGGCGACGCAGACGTTTGTATAGTTGACGTTCCGATCGATGATGTAGCTGACGATTCCGCCCGGATGCTTGCGGGCGCGCACCTCGTCGGCGAGTCGGCCCAGGAGGGTGGTTGGCGCATGCAGATAGAGCTCGAGCGCTTCGGCTCGATCGAGCCGGCCGCCGCCCCTCACCTTTTCCGCAAGCTGGTTGATCGTCATCGATAGAACGCAGGCGGCACGTTGGCCTCGACCACGCCGTGACGGTGCGCGAGCTCGTAGTATTTCACGAGCCCCGCTTCCTCGCGCTCGCCGAGGTTATACCGGACATTGTCCCTCAAGTATGCCTGACCGCGTGCGGCGCGCTCGGGCCCGCAATACGCGGACGCGATCTGGTCAGAGGCCGCGGTGCCGGCATCCCGCGCGGCCACGAGCGCCGCGACTCCGGCAGCCGACAGAGCGCCGGAACGTCCAGCCCAGAACGCCCAGACGAACGGCAGCTCCGTCGTCAACGTCCACTGTTCGCCCAGATCCACCTTGGCGGCGCCCAGGCGCTCGTGGTCGAGAAACAGGGCCGGGTCACCGATGAGGAGCGCGGCGTCGCAGAAGCGCAGCATCCGCTCCGGCTCCGGCGCCATCGGCTGAAAGTCAGGATCGATCCCAAACCGTTCCAGGCACAAAATCCGCAGCAACGCGCTCGAAGTCCGCGAGCTCGTGTCGGCGGCAATGGACCGAATCCGTTCGACCGGCGTGGTGGTGAAGAGCGCGACCGACGCCACGGGTCCCTCGGAAATGATTCCCACTCCGGGAACGATCCGATACCCGGTCCCCCGCAGGTACTCAATCGACGGAATCATGCCTACGTCGATTGAGCCCTCGTGCAGGAGAGCCGCACACTTCGACGGCACGTCGAACCGCAATGAAAACAGGTCGCTCCGCAATTCGAGGCCGTACACGAGGGGCCGCGCATTCAGGTAATCCACTGCCCCGAGCCGCGCGATCGTCTTCACCCCATCGCCTCGAAGCACGCATTCCGCTCCACGGGTTCGAGCCCCGCGGAGCGAATATTTCCGCGAATCTCCTCGATCGGACTCCGTCGGGTCCCAAGGATGCCTGGGTCCACGGCCGCAACCCCGTCCACGTCGTCTGCGCCGATTGTCAGCGCGAACTGAGCGAGCTTCGGGCCATACAGGACCCAGTCCACCTGAATGGACGGGATGTTCTCGGCGATGAGTCTCGCCAGCGCGATCTGCTTCACATCGTCGTACCCCGTGGACGGCGCGGTGGCAGACCAGGTGCGCGGCAGCGGTGCGAACGCATGGAAGCCGCCGATGGCCTTCTGGAGATCGCGCGCACGATTGAGAAGGGAGATGCGATCGCCAGGCCCGAGCGCGCTGACGGTGAGGCGGGCCACTGTCAGGCCAGCACCGCGGGCGGCCGTTACCGCGACGCCGGGATCGGCGAGGAGGTCCAGCGGGGCGTCCGCGACAGTTTCGAGCCCTGCGTCGCGCAACGCCCGACAGGTGTCGGCCAGCGCGGGTGCGCGACCGATCGCAAGCAGATCGACCAGCGAAAACCCCGTGACGGGAACACTTCCGGCCACGCGGAGCGCGTTCTTGACCGCGGCGACGGCCGCCTCGAGCGACGCGGGACGGCCGATGATCCGGAACTCGCCTGCCGACGTTGATGAAGGAAGCGATGCAGGCGGCGCATCGACGTGAAGATCGAACACCCGGACAAATGTCGTACGCGAACCGTGCAGCCGCCGTCTGACATCATCCGCCCTGATTCCGATCGCGATGAGGTCCCGGTTCTGGAGGATTTCCTGCGCTTCACCTTCCGAGATCATTTCCATCCCTGTCGAATCTTCAGCCAGATCGCCTCGGCCTTTTCGGCGGCAGCCGCGCTGGTCTGGATTCGCTTCGGCCACGGCCGCGTGAAGCCCTCCGACGGCCACTTGCGCGTTGCGTCGATCCCCATCTTGCTGCCGTAGGCCGCAAGGTCGCTGGCGTCTTCGAGATCGTCCACGGGCCCGCGCGTAAACTGGATGTCGCGCTCAGGATCGTAGTGTGTACCGACGATCCAGGCGACCTCCGCTTCGTTCTGCACGTCAACGTCGTTGTCCACGACAATGATCGTTTTCGAGAACATCAGCTGTCCCAGCCCCCAGAACGCGCTCATGATCTTGCGCGCGTGGCCGGGGTACCGCTTGTCGATCGAGACCAGCACGATGTTGTGAAAAATGCCGGCCGCCGGAAAATGCATGTCCACGATTTCCGGCAGTGTTTTCCGGATGAGCGGGAGAAAAATCCGCTCGCTGGCCATCCCGAGATAGTAATCCTCCATCGGCGGGATGCCGACGACGGTCGTCAGGTAGACGGGACGTTTGCGGTGCGTGATGCAGGTCACGTGAAACACCGGGTAGTCGTCTGCGTGCGAGTAGAAGCCGGTGTGATCGCCGAACGGACCCTCGCGCCGGCGCTCGCCCGGATCCACGTATCCCTCGAGGATGATCTGGGCGTTCGCCGGCACTTCGAGATCGATGGTGACGCACTTGACCAGTTCGACCCGTTCGCGCCGCAGGAACCCCGCGAGCATCAGTTCGTCGAGCCCTTCGGGCATCGGCGCCGTCGCGGAATAGGCCAGAGCCGGATCCGGGCCCAGGGCCACCGCGACCGGCATGCGCCGCTTCAGGCGCTCGGCGACGCGGTAGTGCTGTGCGCCTCCCTTGTGGCGCTGCCAGTGCATCCCCGTCGATCGGCCGTCGAAGACCTGCATGCGATACGTGCCGATGTTCCGCGTACCGGTTTCCGGATCCTTCGTAAAGACCAGCGGCAAGGTGATAAACCGGCCGCCATCGTCCGGCCAGCACTTGAGAATCGGGAGGTCGTCCAGGGAGCCGTCGCGCTGGACCACTTCCTGGCACGGGGCGTCCGACACCGTCTTCGGCATCAGGTCGCGCAGTCGATTCACCGTCGGCAGCATCTTCAGCGCGTCGAGCATTCCCGTCGGAATCTTCGGCGTCGTCAATTCCTCGATTTCGTGCGCGAGGTCGTCGAGCTTCCGCACGCCGAGCGCCATGCAGATCCGTTTCATGGACCCGAAAAGATTCACCGCCACGGGGATGTCGAAGCCGGTGGGGCGTTCGAACAACAGCGCGGGGCCACCTCCGGGCGATTTGGACACCCGGTCGGTCACGGCGCCGATTTCGAGATCAGGGCTCACCGGATCGCTGATCCGCGCCAGTTCGCGATCCTTGTCGAGCGCGGCGATGAATTCGTTCAAATCGTTAAACATAATTAGAGGCAACCCCTAAATGGCTGCGCTGCCACGATCGGTCGGGCCTCAGACCGCTGACATCAATTCGTCACTGACTCCATTTTTTCGGCGACCCGCGTCGCGAGTTCCAGCGCGCGGCGGCCGGCATCGCCATCGACGAGCGGCGCGGTCTTCGTTCGGACGGCGCGAATGAAGTCGGCGAGCTCGCGGCGGAGGGGCTCGTCGCGCGCAACGGGCAGTTGGCCGCCCTCGATGACGGGGCGCGCGCCTTCACGGCGCACGAGGCGCCATCCTTCAACCTCCTGCGCCGCGTAGTCGATTGAGATGTAGGCGTCCGGCTGAAAGAAACGGATCTTGCGCACGCGCTCCTTGCTGATTCGACTGGCGGTGACGTTCGCGATGCACCCTGATGCGAACCGGAGACGCGCGTTGGCAATGTCGTACTTCGACGTGAGGACGGGCACCCCGACGGCCTCGATCGACTCGACCTCCGATCGCACCAGCGCGAGGATGATGTCGAGATCGTGAATCATCAAGTCGAATACGACATCGATATCGAGGCTTCGATCCGGAAACGCGCCGAGCCGGTGGACCTCGATGAAACGAGGCGACGTCACCAGCGGAAGCACAGCGGCGACCGCCGGGTTGTAACGCTCCGTGTGCCCGACGGCCAGCGCCGCGCCGGACTGGCGCGCCGCCGCCAGGAGCTCGTCGGCCTCCACCAGCGAACTGGCCATCGGTTTTTCGACGAGCACCGCGATGCCGCGCTCGAGAAACGGCAGCGCAACGTCCCGGTGCAGCTCTGTAGGCACCGCGATGGTCACCGCGTCCACGCCGGTGAAGACGTCGCGAAAATCCCCATAGGCCGGCGCCCCTGTCGCGTTGGCCGCGGCGGCCGCGCGCTCGGCGTTCGTATCAACGACCGCGACGAGCTCGACATCCTCCAATGTGGCCAGGATGCGCGCATGATGCCGGCCGAGGTACCCGACTCCGATAACGGCCGCGCGGATGCGATTAGCCGGCACGCTGGTCGCTCCGCGGGCGGCCGATGATCGCGATGCGGGCCTCATTCGCCGACGTGAAGACGTGCTCACCATCGAGCACGAGTGTGCGCTCGGCATCAACGGACAGCGCGGAAGCGCCCGCGACGCGCATGGCCTGAATGGTGGTAATCCCGATGACGGGTACGTCGAACCGCATGTCCTGGTTCGGCTTCGCCACCTTTACAATCCGTACCCCGGGTCCCGCCAGGCGTCCCGCCCTGCCGATCACCTCGTCGGTCCCTTCCATCGCTTCCACGGCGACGACGGCCTTCTGCTTGACGGCGATGGTCTGTCCGATATCGAGCGCGGCAATGGCGTCGGCCATCCGGTAACCAAAGACGAAATCCTCATGCTCCTGATCGTCAGGCATGCGCTCGGTCAGCGTTCCGGCCCGGGCCAGCAGCGGACGGAGAAACGTCGTCGAATCCAGCAGCTCGATGCCCTCGTCGCGCATCACGGCCGCGACCGCCAAGATCAGCGCATCGGTGTTGCGCGCCTTGAGCCGGGTGAGCACCGACAGCAGCGCGCGATCGGGGATGATGCCAGAGAAGATCTTCACGTGCTTCACCTGGCCGGCCATCACGGCCCGGGAGATCCCGGCGGCTTTGAGAATCTTGATGCATTTGCCGAGCTGACCGAGCGAAACCCAGTGGAAATCGGCCCGCGCCTTGTTCGCCGATGCTTCCAGATCCGGGAACGCCTCTTCCTCGATCGCGACGACCGTGACGTCGTGGCCGAGGCTGCGGGCCCCCTGCAACACGAGGAAGGGAAATCTGCCGTTCCCGGCAATGAGACCGATTCTACTCATGCACGAAGAGGGAAAGTCTATCAGATGGAGTTACCGGAGTGAGACACCAGCCAGGCGGTTTACGACGTATCATTGAAGGGGCCAGCGGAACGCCTGTTGCTAAGATGCTCGGCCTTTTGATTTCAAGGAGTAGAAATGCGCCGTTTGGTACCCGCTATCCTGCTGCTCGCGCTTACGACGGGCGTGGCGGGCTGCAACAACAACGATACGGCCGTCACGACACCGACGACGACCACCACCCCGGCGGCGGCGCCCGTTACGGAAACCTTCACCGGGAAGCTGAACACGAACGGCGCCTCGACGTTTCCGTTTACGGCGACCGCGGCCGGTGCCGTAACGGTCACCCTCACGACGCTGAGCCCGGATGCCACGCTTGCGATCGGGCTGAGCCTTGGGACGTGGACCGGATCGGCGTGTCAAGTCGTCATCGCCAACGACGCGGCCGTGCAAGGGGCTGCGGTTCCGGGGACCGTCACCTCCGCCGCAAGCCTCTGCGCTCGCGTCTACGACACCGGCAAAGTCGCGACTTCCGTTGACTTCACCCTGTCGGTCGTGCACCCGTAGGCGCGGTCTCGAGACCGCGCGAGTCCTGAGCCCTGAGCCCGGAACTACTCGTCCACGACCTCTTCAAGCCGCCGGCTGGGCCGGCGCAGCCCGACCCCGCGGCTCGACGTTCGAATGAAGTCCACGACGTACTGCACTTCGTCGCACTTGAGTGAAGGGTCGCGCTCGATCTGGGCGAGCGCGCGGCTCGTATTGGAGTGCAGCAGATACCGGTAGGCGCGGCGTAGTTTGGTAATCGAATCCGACGAGAACTTGCGCCGCACCAGCCCGATCGTATTGAGGCCGTAGATGCGCGCGCGGTTGCCAACGGTCTTGGCAAACGGCAGCGCGTCCTTCGTGATCACGGAAAACCCGCCGATGAAGGCGTGTTTGCCGACCCGGCAGAACTGGTGCACGCCTGAAAATGCGCTGATCGTCGCGTAGTCCTCGACGGTCACATGGCCGCCCAGCGTGGCGGCGTTCCCGAAAATCGTGTGGTTCCCGACATGGCAGTCGTGCGCGACGTGCGCGTAGGCCATGAACGTTGTGATCGCCGATCTCGGTGACCCCCCCGCCACCAGCGGTGCCTCGGTGGATCGTCACGAACTCGCGGAAGACATTCCGATGGCCCACGACGAGCTTCGAGGCCTCCCCGTGGAACTTCAGGTCCTGCGGGATCAACCCAATCGACACGAATGGGAAAATCTCATTGCCGTCGCCGATTTCTGACGGGCCTTCGACCACCGACGACGCGCCGATCCTGCAGTCGCGGCCGAGCCGGACGTGTTCACCGATGACGGCGTGCGGCCCGATGACGGTACCCGCGCCGATGACCGCGGCGGGATGCACTACCGCGCTGGCGTCAATCGTGACGCCGCTGCGGTCGCCCGGCCGCGCATCCATGATCACGCCCATCAGCAGGTCTGCTTCCGCGGCGATGTTCTCGCCGATGAACGCCTCGCCATGTGCGCGCGCGAGAGGACCCCGGCGCGCCCCCAACGTCACCTCGAGCCGAAGGCGATCGCCGGGCACGACGGGCAGCCGGAACTTCGCGTTGTCAACGCCGCGCAGATACGCGCGAGAGGCCGCGCCCGGGCCGGCGGATTGCGTCAGGAGAATCGTCGCCACTTGCGCGAGGGTCTCGATCATCAGCACGCCCGGCATCAGCGGAGCGCCGGGAAAGTGCCCCTGGAAAAACTCTTCGCTGACGGTGACGTTCTTGTACGCGACGATCCGACGCCCGGGATCGTGCTCCGTGACCGCATCCACCAGCGCCGACGGGTAGCGGTAGCACAGGCGATCGAGGACTTCGGGGATGTTGATTGACAACACTGGAACGGAGTGTAACAGACGGGTCCGTTACTACTTCTTCGAGGGCGTCTTCGCCGCCGCGTCGAACCGCTTGATCACTTCGCTCGACAGGTCGAGCCCGGGCTCGACCGCGACGACGCCGGAGTCGCGAACGCTGAAGATCATCAGCAGGCCCCGGTCGATGCGAAGCTGGTCGATGATCGGGTTCAGCTTCTCCTGGAACTCTCCCTGGAGCTGGTTGGTGAGGTCGGTCACTTCGGTCTGCGCATCGGTCTGGGCGAACTCCAGGTCGCGACGCGACTTCTCGATGTCCTTTTTCGAGCTGCCCGCGCGCCGAGTCGTTCATCACGGTTCCGCCTGCCGTCAATTTGTCCTGCATCGCCTTGAGCGCGTTGTTCTTGCCCAGCAGCTCGGCGTTTTTCTTCTTCCGGAGGTCGTCGAGCTTCGCGGTCGCCGATTTGCCCTCGGCGGAGTTGCTGGCAATCGCCTGGATATCGATGAACGCGAACTTCGCCCCCTCGGGGAACGGCGCGGGCGGCTTCGGAGCGGGCGCGGGCGCCGCCGCCGGCGCCACGGTGGGCGGGGCTGTCGCGGGCGGCTTTGGCGCAGCGGCGGCCGGCGGTGTCGCGGGGGGCTGCGCGGCGGGCGCCTGGGCAAACCCGGGCGCGCCGGCCAGCAGCACGCCCATCGCACCGATTACGAACATCATCTTCAACGATTTCATCGAACAGTCCCCGTATGAAGTTACAGGTTTTCGGTTTTCGGTTGCCCGGTTTCGGTTTCTGAGCCCCGACCTTTAGAACGTCGAGCCTACGGCGAAACGGAACTTGAATCGCTTTTCGAAATTCAGGTTGTTGTCGAGCACGTTCCCCCGCTGCGGGTTCATCGCAAAAATCAGCCGGAACGGCACGTTCAGGACGGGCATGAAGAAGCGGATTTCCGCTCCCGTCGACGTCTTGAATGCGGTCGTATGACCGATCGTGCGGGTTTCAACCGACGGCGCGATCCCGATGAGCGGGCCTTGAATTATACCAACAGTGTCCAGGAACGGCGGATACAGCGTGCCTTGCTGGACCTGTTGCGTGATGGGTTCCTTCCAGGCGAAGCGCTCACCGATGTCGCGCACCTGGCCTGCGTCGTAGAACAGGACCAGCCGCACCGGCCCCGCGATGTGAATCAGGTACTCGGCGTTGAGCAGGAGGCTCTTGTTGCCGCCCACCTGCACGCCCGAGGTTTCGTCGCGCGGCGACACCGAGCGGATGTCGAACCCGCGAATGCTGTACTCACCGCCCAGGAAGATCTTCTGGAAGATGGGCAGCGCCGTCGTGCTCCCGTAGGGACGGATGTATTCGCCCGCGAGGCGGAACCCAATCGAGGTCCGCCTGGTGTGCGGGATGTAGTAGATCATCTCCCCGCGTGGATTCACATAACTGGTGTTCCCGCCAAGCCCGGCGAAATCCGACGAGAGCGTGAACCGGCGGCCCGCGGTCGGGAAAATCGGGTTGTCAACGGTGTTGTAGACGTAGCTCGGGCCAATCTTGCTGATCGTCCGCTTGCCGCCTTCGCCGATGAGCAGCGAATCGGCGAGCAGCGGGTTGCCGGCAAGGACCCGCGGGTCGTTGAACGCCGGGTTCAGATCCTTGACCTGGACGTCCTCGTAGCTGTAATTGACGAACATCCGCGCGAAGTCCGCGACCTGGAAGCCGTAGACGATGTTGCCGCCGGCCGAACGCTGCGTGTAGAGACCGATGTACTGCAACTCGCGGATGAAGAGATCCACGCCCGCGGTCTGCGGGCGGTCGAACAGGAACGGCTCGCTGAACGCGAGCTGGTAGTTGGTCGCCCGGCTGCCCTGCTGCGCGGACACCGTGAACGTTTCTCCACGCCCGAGGAAGTTCGACGTCTGGAACGAGAGCTGACCGAAGAAGCCGTCGTACTGCGACACGCCCGCGCCGAACGTGAGCTGGTTGCGGTTCTGCTCTTCGAACTTGAGCTTGACGTCAACCTTGTTGTCCACCCCCGCGGTCTTGTCCACGCCGATCGCTTCCCCTTCGAGCGGCTTGAAATACCCCAGCTGATTCAACCGCTTGATGCTGTATTTCAGCGCCTCGGTGTTGAACACGCCGCTCTCGACGAGCCGGATCTCGCGCCGGATGACGTTATCGCGGGTGGTCGTGTTCCCGACAAACGTGATGCGGTTGACGAAGTACTGCTTGCCTTCCTGCAGCCGGAGCGTCACATCGACGACGGGTGGACCGTCAGGCTTGGGCGCCGGCGCGACGGGGCCGGCAGCGGCGGCGGCGGCGTTGGGCTGCGGGGCGCCGCGGGGCGCCAGGTCGGGGTACCCGGTAAACTCCATGTACCCGCCACCGCCGTAGACCTCCTTGGCTTTCTCAAAGCCCTTGCGGATCTTCTTCTCGCTGTAGACCTCCCCTTCGGAGATCTTGAAGAGCGGCCGCAGCGCCTTCGAGTCGACGATCTTGTTGCCTTCGAACTCCAGCTTGCCGACCCGGTAGCGCTCGCCTTCGGTGACGGGAATCCGCACTTCCACGAAGCGGGTCTTGTTGTCCCTCGAATCTTCGAGGATCTTCAGCTCGGGCTGTCCGACACGCGCCTCGACGTAGCCGCGATCGCGGTAATACGCGACGACCTTGTCGGCGTCCTCCTCGAACTTGTCGGCTTTGTACGTGCCGTTCCCGAGGATGAAAGAAAACATGCCGCCGCCCTTGTTTTCCTTCATCTGCCGCGCGAGCTTGCGGTCCTTGACCGCCGAGTTGCCCACGAAATCCACCGCGCGAATCTTGACCTTCGGGCCTTCCGTGATGTGGAAAGTGACGTTCACGAGCTTCGGCCCGCCCGCGATTTCCTTGACCTCCGGCTTGACCTCGACGAACTCGTAGCCCTTCTCGGCGTAGACGTCGCGCACGACGCCGCTGACGCGCCGGATGAGGCCCGGATCGATGAAGGAGTCGAGGCGAATCGAAATCGACTTTTCCTTGAGCGCTTCCTCTATCTTGGAGGTATCGACCTTCATCGTCCCGACGTAGTCCACGATCTTCACGCGCTGGCGCTCTTCCATGTTGTAGACGAGCACCTTGCCGGGGACGCCGTTCGCGTAGCGGACGTCGTGGAGTTCGATCTGCAGGTCGTCGAGAAAGTTCGTCGCCCAGAGGCGCTTGAAGTCGCCGAGCGCGACCTGCTGGACGCTGTCGTTGAACGCGATCCACTCGTTCAGCGAGGGGCGGCTGCCCTTCGCCTGCATGTAATACAGGTACGTGTTGGCTTCGACGACCGGGCTTCCCCCCTGCTTCTCGAAGCAGAGCATCACGGCGGTCAGGACCGCGGGGGAACTGGCGGGCGGCAGCCTGGCCGGTTCCGGAACCGTCTGGTTACAGATCGTCGCCGGCAGATCGCGCACCTGCCCGAGCGGCGGGACCGCCGGGACCACAGGATTCACGGCCTGGCTTGACGAAGCCCCGGCAAAAGCGGCCAGGACGCCCCGGCCCGCCGGAGCGGGGAGAGCCGCTTCCGTGAAGGCGGCCGAAGCGGCGAGCGCCACGAGCAGTAAAGCAAGAACACGCATAAAACAAAGGGGACTGCGGACGGCCGGCCAGGCCCGGACGGGAGATCCGGACCTGAGGCACAAGCCATGAGTTTACTGGATTTTAGACGCGCAAGGCTACTTAGTGGCCTTGCCGAAGCCGCGCCGGAGCCATCCATATCCGCCCGTGCGAAGGCGGGTCAGGCCAGCCGGCGGCCGTTTTCGGTCGAGCCGACGGGCCGATACGACAGGATTCCGGCGTCGAGGTAGACCTGGATATCGCCGCCCTTCAGCTGGCCGCGGATGAGCTCCTCGGAGAGCGGATCCTCGATGTACCGCTGGATCGCGCGGCGGAGCGGGCGCGCCCCGTACGAGCGGTCCTTGCACGTTTGCTCGATGATCCAGTCGATCACATCCTGCTCGAGCTCGAGCCGGAGCTTGCGATCGACCAGGTTGTCGTTCACCTGCTTCATCAGCAGCTTGGTGATCGTCCGCAGGTCGTCGTCCGAGAGCGCCTCGAACACGATGATCTCGTCAATCCGGTTGATGAACTCCGGGTTGAACGTCTTGCGCACTTCGCTGAGGACCATGTCGGTGACGCTGCGGCTGATGACGCCGCTGTCGGCCGACTGGAACCCGAGCGACGCCTTCTTCTGGATGAAGCGGGCGCCGATGTTCGAAGTCATGATGATGATGGTGTTCTTGAAGTTCACCCGGTTCCCGAGACCATCGGTCAGATGGCCGTCCTCGAACACCTGCAACAGGATGTTGAAGAGATCCGGATGGGCCTTCTCGACTTCGTCGAGCAGCACGACGGAATACGGGTTGCGCTTGACCTTTTCGGTCAGCTGGCCCCCTTCCTCGTGCCCGACATATCCCGGCGGCGAGCCAATCAGCTTCGACACCGAATGCTTTTCCATGTACTCAGACATGTCAAAGCGGATGAGCGCGTGGTCGCTCCCGAACAGGAAATTCGCGATCGCGCGCGCGAGCTCGGTTTTCCCGACCCCGGTCGGTCCCAGGAAAATGAAACTGCCGACCGGGCGGGTCGGCGATTTCAGTCCCGCCCGGGAGCGTCGAATGGCGCGAGACAGCGCGGAGATCGCGGTATCCTGCGAGATCACGCGCTTGTGGAGCGAGTCCTCCATGTGCAGGAGCTTGTCCCCTTCGTCCTGGTTGATGGAGGTGAGCGGCACCCCCGTCCACTTCGACACGACCTCGTCGATTTCTGCCTTGCCGACCACGACGCGGCGGGTGTTCGATTTCACGTCGAACTTCTCGCGCACGAACTGGAGGTTCTCCCGAGCCTGTACTTCCTGCTCGCGGAAGAACTGGGCCTTCTCGAAGTTCTTCTCGGTGACGGCCGTTTCCATCTGCTCGACCGCGACGCGGATGCTGCGGTTGATCTCGCCGAACTCCTCGCTGTAGCCCGCCTCGCGCAGTTTGGCGCGCGCGCCGGCCTCGTCGATGAGGTCGATGGCCTTGTCGGGCAGGAAGCGATCGGTGATGTAGCGGCTCGACTGGTAGACGGCGGCCTCGATGGCTTCCGCGGTGTACTCGACGTGATGAAAGGACTCGTACCGGTCCTTGACCCCGGTGAGCACTTCGATCGTCTCGCGCTCGCTGGGCGGATCGACTTTGATCGCCTGGAACCTCCGCTCGAGCGACCGATCCTTTTCGATGTACTTCCGGTATTCCGACGGCGTCGTCGCGCCGATGCAGCGAATCTCCCCGCGCGAGAGGGCGGGCTTCAGAATGTTCGCCGCGTCGAGCGAGCCTTCGGCCGACCCGGCGCCGACGAGGGTATGGAGCTCGTCGATGAACACGATGATGTTCGGGTTCTCGGTCAGCTCCTTCATGATCGCCTTGAGGCGCTCCTCGAACTGACCGCGATATTTCGTGCCCGCGACAATCAGGGAAATGTCGAGCGCGAGCAAACGCTTGTCCGCAAGGAAGTGCGGCACGTCGCCGTAGACGATCTTCTGCGAGAGCCCTTCGACGATCGCGGTCTTGCCGACGCCCGGTTCGCCGATGAGCACGGCGTTGTTCTTGGTCCGCCGGCAGAGCACTTGCTGCACGCGTTCGATCTCGGTGTGCCGCCCGACGAGCGGATCGAGATGGTTCTTCATCGCCGCTTCGGTCAGGTCGCGGCTGAACTCGGCCAGCAGCGGCGTTTCCTTGACGCGGGTCAACGTCGTCTTTTCGTTCAGGAGCGCGACGATGTCTTCGCGAACCGTGTTGAGGCGCATCCCCTTTTCCATGAGGATCGTCGCCGCCACCGAACGCTCCTCGCGCAGGATGCCCAGCAGGAGATGCTCGGTGCCGATGTAGTTGTGCAGCAGGCGATCGGCTTCTTCCGCCGCGAACTGGAGCACCCGCTTGGTTTCCGCACTGAACGGGATCTCGACCGAGGTCGAGACCTTCTCGCGGAACACGGTGCGGCCTTCGATTTCCTTGCGAATGCTTTCGAGAGACAGGTGGGACCTGGCAAAGATGCGGCTCGTGAGCCCCTTACCCTCGCGAATCAATCCCAGAAGGAGGTGCTCGGTCTCAATCGAGATGCTCCCGAGCTGGCTCGCTTCATAGCGTGCAAAGAACAGCACGCGCCGCGCTCGTTCCGTGTAGCGTTCGAACATCCGGTTACCTATGTGGAAGGATGAGTTACCCTGCGCATATTATACGGCAAGGGGGTCGTCTGACCAATCCCTTTTCGGGCTAAGTCAGGCTCAATACAGCATTTAGGGCCTGTGCTACACTCACCCTCGATGGAGGAGAACCGTATGTGGAAACGCACCCTCGTGATCGGTATGACGCTCGTTGCCGCCGCCACGTTCGCCGCGGCGCAGGGCGGCGGCCGGCCTGCGAGTCCGGCGGGCTCATCCGCCACGCAGCTTGGCAAGGATGGGAAGTGGATTGAAATCACGTACGGCCGTCCGATCAAGCGCGGCCGCGATCTGTGGGGCAGCGGGCCGACCTACGCGCAGGTGATCCTCGCCAACGGGGCAAAAGTGTGGCGAGCGGGCGCCGACGTCACGACGCGGCTGAAGACGGAAGCGCCGCTGCAGATCGGCGGAAAAACCGTACCGGCCGGCGAGTACAGCCTCTTCATCGACACGAAGTCGCCGACCGACTGGACTCTGATCGTGTCGTCCTGGCCTGCCCAAGTGAAGTACGACCGGAGCAACAAAGAAGCGCTCTGGGGATCCTTCGGGTACACCCCGGACAAGGACGTCGCGCGGGTCGCCATGAAGCTCGACAAGCTGCCAATGGCGATCGATCAGCTGACCTGGAATTTCGCCGACGTCACACCTGCCGGCGGTAAGCTCGTCCTCATGTGGGACACCGTCGTCGCTGCAGCGCCTTTCACTGTGACCAATTAGCAGGGCTCTCCTGGGCGCGGAGCATTCTCGCGCAGAGATCGCTGAGGCCGCAGAGGCAGCCGAGTGTCGGCGCCCGCCGACGCCGGCCTTGCGGCCGGCCCACGGGAGAGCGCGAGATTCCAGAAATCCAAACAGCTCATGAACCGCGTGCTGTTTGGATTCTGTAATCTCGTGCTCTCCTGACGCGCGAAGCGCGTGTCGGCGGGCGCCGACATGTCGCAGCTCGTTACATCCCCGCGTTCTCCGCGATCTCTGCGCGAGGATCTTTTCTGGCCGCTAGGCAGGCTTCAATCGACCATCTTCGAGACGCAGGATCCGATCGCAGGCGGCCGCGAGCCTGGGGTTGTGCGTGGCCACTGGGAAAAATCGGTGATCGGTGTCTCAGGGCTGTCTTGGACGTGGCTGGTGGGCGGTGCTTGCATGGCGGAACTCCTGCCGCGACGGTGGTCGGGCTGCAGCCTATTTTGGGCGCGGCGCAGGCGCCCGGATTTGATCCCGGTCAAAAATCGGCTGATTCTCTTTTGGGGCTTACTGGAGCAGGGGCGTGTCGGCCGCGTCGAGATCCACTCCCCGGATGACCGCGGCACCGGCGAGCAGTTGCAGGTATTGCCGCAGCGCGGTGACGTAGCTCTGTTGGCGTAACGCCATGGCCACCGCCCCGCGTACCGCCTCG
>JANNHC010000426.1:0-1583 GCA_031404215.1 Acidobacteriota bacterium | reverse complement strand
CGTGCCAGAGCGAGGACACCACCATCGCGCGCGCGCCGGCATCCGCCTTGTCCGCCGCGGCGAACACAATCGACTGCCCGTCCGGCGCCCAGGCCGCGCCGAGCGCGTTACCGTCGTAGCCGGGCAGCCCGGCCAGCTTCGCACTGGCGAACAACGACCGCGATTTGCGATCGCCGGTGACGTCGACGACAAAGAGATGCGTCCTCGCCTCGTCTATCCAGCGATCGAAGTTACGGATTGGAAAACGCTCGTAAACACGGACCTTGGACTTCGCGTTCTTCTTGTCCTGGACCGCCTTGCGGTTTGTCTCCTCGTCGGTGGCCGAAGGCCACATCGCCGCCTGGAATACGATCCGCTGGCTGTCGGGACTCCATTTGGGAGCGCTCGCTGCCGTTGGCGCGTCCGTCACGCGCTGCGCTTCGCCGCCGAGCGCCACGTCCAGCACATAAATCTGCGCCACCTCGTCGTCGTCTCGTTTCGCCGCGAACGCGAGCTTCGTGCTGTCGGCGCTCCAGGATGGTCCGCTTTCGCCAGACTTGTTCGACGTCAGCCGGCGTGGCTTCGAGCTGCCATCCGCCGCGACGATCCACAAGTCGTTCACGTCTTTGGACGAGTCGTAATTGACCTCGTTGACGCTGAACACCACCCACTTCCCGTCGGGCGACGCCAGCGGCGCGCCCACGCGCTGGAACGACCACAGCAACTCGTGCGTGAGCGCCTGCTTGCCCTGCGCAAACGCACCCCCGCCGCCAAACGCGACCAGAAGAACGACATGGAACATCGTGCGAACGCGAACCATATTTATCTCCGTACCCGGTACCCGGTACCTTCTTATCGAATGACTCTGTACTTCTCGAACAGCTGTTTCTGCCGCGTGTCCCTGGATATTTCGCGGCCTGCGATGAACACGCGCTCGGCGTTCGTCGTCAACTCGAAGGGATCGCCGGACCAGATGACCACATCCGCATCCTTGCCGGGCTCGAGCGAGCCGGCGCGATCGGCGATGCCCCACACACGGGCGGGTTCCAGCGTGACCGCGCGGAGCGCCGCGTCAGGATCCAGGCCGTTCGCGATGGCATTTCCCGCTTCCTGCCGTAGATTTCGCGCGTTATGCGTCTCGAACGACGAAAGCACGAGGGTGACGCCGGCCTGTGACAGCCGGGCTGCGTTCTCGAGGGTCGCCCCGAGCGCGTCGAAGCTCGGGATATTAGTGAGCGGCTTGACGACGACCGGCACCTTGCGCGCGGCGAGTTCCGCCGCCACGCGCCATCCCTCAGCGGCGCCCATCAGGATCAGTTTCAGGTGGAACTCGTCGGCCAGGCGCATCGCCGCCAGCAGATCGCTGGCGCGGTTGGCATGCACCGCGAGCGGAAGCTCCCCGCGCACCACGGGGCCGAGCGCTTCCATATCGAGTCGGCCCCGCGCGGATGGACCGGTCACTTGGGCCATCTTGCTGACGAGGTCGGCCACCGTAAATGGCTTGGCGAGAATCCGATCGATTTCGGGGCCATTCTCAGTATCCGTTGGGATGGTATCCGCTCGACCACTCATGACGATGACCGCACCGCGAAAGCCAGCGGCAC
>JANNHC010000425.1:0-7376 GCA_031404215.1 Acidobacteriota bacterium | reverse complement strand
TGCACGCGCGCCGTCGCGGTCTGATCGATCAGTGCGCAACAGCCTACCGGAATCGGGTAAAAAGTACAATGTCTCAAAATTGATCAGTCGTGATCTTCCGAATGAAATCGTCGATCTGACAAAGTCGAATTAGGGATTGCGCAGATCGGAACCGGGGGACGGCCGCTGAAAAAGGGAAGGCCGCGGCGATCCTCCCGGATCGCCGCGGCCTTTGTCTGTGCGTGAACGATAGGTCTAGAACTGCAGGCGCAGCGCGAGCTGTACGCGCCGAGCGCCCGGCGTGTTCGTGCCGTTCTCGGCGCTTCCGGGAATGAACCGCAGAAAGTTGTTCGCCGTGAACGACGTGACCGGCGCGCCCCAGTTCACGTGATTGAAGATGTTCGCCGTCTCGACGCGGATCTCCGGACGCAGCCGGCCGATCGTGAACGCCTTGAACAGCGACAGGTCCACGTTCCACGCGCTCGGACGACGGAAGCGGTTGCGGCCGCTGTTGCCGAACCCTTCCACGCCGAGACCGCTCGGCTGGGAGAACGCATCGAGCGCGTAGTACGCGTCGGTGCTCGAGCCCACGGCACCGGCCGGGTTGGGATCGCCGTTCACGTTGATGAGCACCGACCCGCAGCCCTGGCAGTTCAGCGCGTTGTTCGTTCCACCAATCGAGAAGGGCGTCCCGGAGTACGCCGACCCGATGCCGTTCAGCTGCCAGCCGCCGAGCACCTTGCCGGCGACGGTGTTGGATTGCTGGAACAAGGGGAGCGCCCACACAAATCCCATCTGCATGACGTGTGTGCGATCGAAGCCCGCCAGCGCGAAGTTCTCGTCGTACATCAGCGGCGTGTTCCAGGTCAGACCCACCCAGCCGTCCTCGTCCGCCATGTTCTTCGCCCGGCTCAGCGTGTACGCGCCTTTGAGCAACACGCCGTTCTGGAATGGCCGATTGATGGCCACTTGGAGCGCGTGATAGCGGCTCTTCGTGCGCGCCGCCCAGTCGTTGATGGCCGTCGTGCCGGCCACCGCGAAGTACTGCCGTGACGCGTTGCCGCCACCGGGCGTGCCGTAGTTGATGTTCAGGTCTGCGTACCCGCCATCGGTCCGGGTGCCGACATACGCGAACTCGGCTGACACATCCCACGGCAGGCGATACTCGTACGCGACGTTCCACTGCTGGATGATGCCGCGATCGACATCGTCCGGGTTCGGCGAACGCATGAACACGCCGGCGGGCAGCTTGACGCGGCCGGAACTGATGTCGGGCACGGGCACCTCGGGGATGCCGTCGGCCAGGGTCCCGACCCAGCTGTACTGATCGGCCGCTCGATTGAAGTTGATGTCGAACGGGAACGAACCCCGCATCGGGCGCGACCACGGCAGCGGGTTGATCGTCCGGCCGTAGCCGGCGCGCAGCACCTGGTTCTCGCTCAACCGATACATCGTCCCGACGCGCGGAGCGAAGTACAGGCTCTTCATGTTGATGCCGACGTCGTCCGGCACGTCGCCCAGCCCGCCGAGGAGCACGGTGTAGGTGCTGTAGTCCAGCCGTTCAATGCCGCGATCCGCACGCGACATCAGCGGATAGTATTCGGCGCGCAGGCCGGCGCTGATCGTCATCTTGCTGCTGACGGCCCAGCGATCCTGCACGTACAGCGCGCTCTGCCACTCGCGGCCCGTCATCTCTTCTGTCTGCACGTCCTTCGAGAAGAAGGACGGAACACCAAGCAGGAACCCTGCGAAGTTGTTCCAGCCGGGAGACGTGTACCCAGGCGTGCCGGTTGTGAGGGAACTGAAGCTGAAACCGCCACGAAGGCCGTAATCTCCGAACTCCGCCTGCCGGTGGTTCAGCTGATGGTGGACGATGTCCACGCCAAGCCGGAGATCGTGCTTGGGGATCACCTTCGTCAGCGCGGTGCTGAACGTGTAGCTGCGCTCCTTCCGGAACAGCGGCATCCAGCTCGGCGTGGTGCCGATCGCATAGCCGTTCTGGAAATTCGGGAGTCCGCTCGCGCGAAGGTCGTTCGCGAGGTTCGTGCCGCGGATGCCGAGGTCGAGGCCGAGGTTCGTGCCGTAGTCCGGGCCCGTGACTGTCTGGTTCTGGATGTTCGCGCCGAAGTTGCCGTCGAGAAGCAGCGTGGGGCTCAGCGTCCAGGTGTGTCCCGCGGTGGCGACGTAGACGCGCGTATCACCCAGGCTGCCGTTGTCGAACCCGAGCTGAAAGTTGTCCACGACTTTCGCGTCGAGCATGGCGAACTTACCCCATAACGAATGGGAGCCCGAGCGCTGCCACGTGACCTTCGCGTCGTAGTTGTCGCGATCGACCTTCACGGGAGTGACGCGCGTGTAGTCGTCCAGGATCTGATTGGAATTGAGGTCCTGGGTCGTGTTCACCGCCGGGTAGTACTGCATCAGCTGCCGCGCGATGGGGTCGATCGATCCCGACGGAACGGTGAAGTTCGCGAACTGATCGCGACCCACGCCGCCGCCGCCACCGGTGAAGGGATTGTAGAGGCGAAACGCGGAGTATGCCGCCGCGACTTCAGTGAAGTCGCCGTTGCGCATCCGTGCCGTGGGCACGCCGAGGTTCTGACGCGTGCCGCGGCGATCCTGGAATCGTTCGACGGAGCCGAAGTAGAAGAGCCTGTTCTTCATGACCGGACCGCCGACCGTCCCGCCATACGTCGTTCGAGCCAGCGAATCCTTCGGGAGCTTGAACGCGTTGTTCGAGAACGTGTTCGCGTTGAGCTCGTCCTGGTTCCGGAATACGAAGGCTGAGCCGCGAAGCTCGTTCGTGCCGGACTTGGTGATGACGGTGGACGCCGCGCCTCCAGCCATGCCGGAGTCGGCATCGAAGCTGTTGGTCGAGATGTTGACCGTTTCGATCGTTTCGGCCGGCTGCACGTAGCCCACGTGATGCGGCAGCCAGATATTCACCGAGACCGCGCCGTCGATGCGCGTCGCGTTACTGTTCGGCTGTGTGCCGTTCACCCAGGTACGCAGCGACCGGCCGGGCGTGTCGATTTCCGCGTTCTGGAGCTGCGCGGGCGAGGCGCCCGGCACCAGGTTCATCAGCGCCTGATAGTTGCGGTATTGATTGAGCGGCAGGTTGATGATCTCCTGCGATGTCAGCTCGGTGTGCAGATCGGCCTTATCCGTTTGCAGGAGGGTCCGTTCGCTGGTGACCGTCACCACCTCGTTGACCCCACCCACCGCGAGCGTCACGTTGACGCGCACGGGATTGCCCGCCGAGACAGCGATACTTCTTTCCTGATGCCCGCGGAAGCCGGCCAACGACGCCGACAGATCATACGTGCCAGACAACAGGTTCCTGAACGCGTACGTGCCGTTCTCGTCGGTGACGGTTTCCACCGTGAGCCCGGTTCCCGTGTTGGTGGCCGTGAGGGTGACACCGGGCGTGACCGCCCCCTGCGCATCCGTGACGTTTCCGACGATGCTGCCATACAGCACCTGGCTGCTGGCCGTCCGAGTGCCCGGCATCAATATCAATATTGATGCGACGAGCGTCCACACGCTGATCTTCATGGTTGAAATCCTCCTCCGGCGACGATTCGTTTTGCCGACGAGAGTGCTGCACGGGGACACCAGAATGTCGCACTCTGCAATGATTGCTGCCTTGGCCGATCCCGATTTTTGGAGCAGTCGACGCGCGTTAATTGGATCCAAGCCGGGGACATTGATTGTTTCTCTGGTAATTGATGGCCGGATGCCTGGCGAGTCAGCTGCGTGAGCCTGCTCCTGCAATCGCCCGGCCCACCGTTGCCCCCCGGCGACCGCGGCAACGCCGGCGTGCGGCGGCACAGCGAAGGCTGGCATTCGTACAGCTGAGGTCGTCAAGGAGGAGATATCGTTGGATCTTGTTGCGGCGGGAGGTGCAAAACTGCGCGTGGGAGAAGGCAAGCGCCCGCGGGCGCACGACGGCCAGGCGCAAAGGGGCGGGATAGCGTTCCGGCGCCGGCAGCTACCGGCCGACGAGAATCAGAATGCCCGCGAGCAAGGCCAGGATGCCCATCAGCGGAGCCGGCAGCCCGAGCGCGACCATGCCGGTGAGCCCGTACAGGATCAACCAAACTCCGAGGAGCAGCATACCGATGTTCCTTGGGAACGTGGCCGCCATTCCGTCCTCCTTTATGCTATGCCGATTGAGCTGTTGTGCGTCAGCCGCCGGAGCGTGCCCGAAATGCCAGGTAGGCGAAGATGACGACGAGCGCCAGCAACGCGAGCCGTGCCATGCCCATGAGGCGCGTGCGAGCGACATGTCGCGTGCCTCGAGGCTTGATGCCGGTGACGGCTGCAACCGCCGTGATGAGAACCGCGAGGCCCAGCCATGCCAGCCAACTCATGACACCCGACAGCATACACGGAGATCCGACCCGGTGCACTCGTGGAAGAAAGTGGGGAGTGGGTCACACCCACTGCCAAATCGTCGGACTGCTTTCGACACGGCGCACGCCAGCCTGGAGCACAGCGTGGAGACGCTTCGAGCAGCGATGAGACCTGGCAAAGCCCAAAAAACGGCTCGCCGCAGCGAAGCGCCACGGTGAACAGAACCCTGTAGAATCCCTGCAACCGTTGAAGAACCGCCTGAGGGTTGGCGATTGGAGACCGAAGATGCGTGCAGAACCATGTGGACCATCGCGTCGAACCTTCCTGTCTGGCGCGGCCGCGCTGTCCGCGTATTTCTGGATCCCGAAACCGGTGAAGGGCTACACACCGGCGGACGTGCGCGCCACGGCCGTCGGCGGCACGGTCAAACCGGGCATCTCCAAGTCAGATCTCGACACGCCGGCACTGTGCGTGGATCTCGACAAGATGGAGGGGAACATCGCGGCCATGCAGGCCTCGCTCAGGAAGTCCGGCCTTCCCAGCCGGCCGCACGCGAAAACCCATAAGTGCGCCGCGATCGCCAAGTATCAGCTCGCCACGGGGTCGATCGGCATCTGCTGCGCCAAGCTCAGTGAAGCCGAGGCCATGGTCGCCAACGGCGTCGACAAGATCCTCATGACGACCTCCAACCCGTCGAGGAGCAAGATCCGCCGCGCGATGAACATCAGGAAGTCCCACGCCGGTTTCATTCAAGCCGTGGACGAAGAGCAGAACGCGCGCGACCTCTCCGCTGCGGCGAAAGAGGCGGGCATCGTGGCGGACGTCGTCATCGACGTGGCTGTCGGGTCCCGTACTGGAATCCCGCCCGGAGCGGGCGCGCTGGCCCTGGCCCAGCTGGTGGACACGCTGCCGCACCTCAAGCTGCGCGGGATCCTCTCCTACGACGGCGGCGTGCAGCATGCGAAGGGGTTCGAGAACCGCCGGGAGCGAGCGTTGAAGGCGATCGGCCCGAATGTGGAGACGTTCGAGATGATGAAGAAGGCCGGCCTGAACATGGAGATTTTCAGCGGCGGGGGAACCGGCACCTACAACATCATGCATCTCGCCCCCGGATTCACTGACGTGCAGGTGGGCAGCTATCTGTTCATGGACATGCAGTACCTGGCGATAGGGAGCGAGACCGGCGACCCCGTCTTCAGTGACTTCGCGTCTTCACTGACCGTGCTCACGACGGTGATGAACAACAGGTTCCCCGGCCGGTTGACGACCGACGCGGGATCGAAGGCGCTGACGCTCAACACGCCAAATGCCGGCGTCATCGGCGAGCCTGGCATGGACTACTCGGCAAGCTCGGACGAGTTCGGGGGCATCCGCTTCACGGCGCCGCCTTCCAAGGACTACAAGATCGGGGACAAGCTCGAAGTCATCGTCCCGCACTGCGATCCGGTTGTGAACGAGTACGACGAAATGTACGGCATCCGCCAGGATCGCGTCGAGGTGGTCTGGCAGGTGACGGGCCGCGGGAAGTCTCAGTGAGTACCGCGGGAGCGACGGGCGGAGGCCCGGGAATCGCGCGGCATTCGGCGGCGACGCAGAGGGGAATTGTGTCTTCGATGGAAATCCCGGATGATGGCGTCTGGAATTCAACCGGATTCACGGAGAACAATTGCATGCGACGTGTCAGCAAACAGGATTCGCCAACCGTACGGCTGCTGGTCGGCATCGCGAAGGCGGCGATGATACTGACACTCGTCGCTGCGACGGGACTTTCGGTGTCCGGGCAGGATCAGCGCGAATGGCGCGACTACGCGGGCGGCCCGGACAGCTCGCGGTTCGTCGCCGCGAAGCAAATCACCAAGTCCAACGTGAACCTGCTGCAGGTGGCCTGGTCATACCCGTCCGGGCAGACCGACTTCAACCCGCTCGTCGTGCGCGGGGTCGTCTACGGCCGTGGGGCGAATGACTCGTTCGTGGCGCTTGATGCGGCCACCGGGAAGCAGCTCTGGATCCACGAGGGTGTGCAGGGGTTCAACAGTCGAGGCGTGAACTACTGGGAGAGCAAGGACGGCAAAGACCGCCGCCTGATCTTCAGCGTGAATAACATCCTGCAGGAGATTGACGCGCAAACCGGACGGACCATTCCTTCCTTTGGAGTGGACGGCCGGGTGGATTTGCGAGTGGGTCTGGACCGGGACCCGTCAACCGTCAACCAGCAAAGCCGTCTGCCGGGGCGGGTCTTCGAGAACCTCATTGTCCTGGGCTCGGCGACCAACCAGGAGTACGCCTCGGCGCCCGGCGACATTCGCGCGTTCGACGTACGCACGGGGGCCAAGGTCTGGACGTTTCACACCGTGCCCAGACCCGGCGAGTTCGGCTACGATACCTGGCCCGCGGACGCGTGGAAAACCGTCGGCGGCGCCAATAACTGGGCCGAGCAATCGATCGACGAGAAGCGCGGCATCATCTATATCCCGACTGGAAGCCCCAAGTACAACTTCTATGGAGGCAACCGCAAAGGCGCCAATCTGTTCGGGGACTGCATCCTCGCTCTCGACGTCAGGACGGGTGCTCGTGTCCGAGTCGGCCCTTCGTGTGCCGCTTCTTGTCGCGGGTCCTGGCGTGGCGCCGGCCGAGCGCGCCGATGCGGTGAGCGTGATCGACGTGCTGGCCACGGCGCTTGCCATCACCGGACAGGCGCCAGCCGACGGGCCGGAGCGGAACCTCGTCGCGGCCGCCACGCCGGATCGCGAGATCTACGCCGAAACCGACTATCCCGCGGTCGCGGGTTGGACGCCGCTTCGGGCGCTGATTCAGAACCGTTGGAAGCTCGTCATGGCCGATCGTCCCGCGCTCTACGATATCTTGGGCGACCCCGGCGAACTGGCGGATGTCTCGGGCGCGCGAGCCACGATTGTCCACTCCATGTTGGCGCGACTTGACGCGATTGGTGGCGATGCCGCGCGCGCACTGCCGCGTCCGCCGGCCGCCGTGTCCGCGGACACAGCCGACCGGTTGCGTTCGCTCGGATATGTTGCACCGAC
>JANNHC010000424.1:0-15106 GCA_031404215.1 Acidobacteriota bacterium | reverse complement strand
TGTAACAACGACTGCTAGAACGCGACGGCTACTCGCAGCCCGCCACCCCTGCGAGCGAGTGCTGGACCGACGGCGATCGCGACGCGATTACTGGCGCCTCGATCGAAGACCACACGTGGCTTCCTCTTGATCGCATCCGTGATGCCGCCGATGATAAAACCCACCGGGCCGGTGATGAGGCCCCCGAACGCAGCGGCAAACGCGGGTCCGTCGAGACACAGGTCGATGAAGGCATGGCCGGCGCTTCATCGTGTCGATGCCGCCCGCGCAGACCGCGCAGTTCCTCATTACGGTCATTCTGAACTGGGAAGCTGCGCTGAAACGATAACCTTGCGGGAGTGGTCGTTTGACGGATTCAGCGGGCCCGCGCGGTCGCTAGGCGCGCGGTTTCCGCGCACAGCCTGAACCGCTGTCCGACTCTTCGGATGTCATCTGACCGCCGACGCCGCATCACGCAGGATATCTGCGGCAGGGCCAAGATAGCTGCAGTTCTACTGCGGCTCCCGGTTCATAGCAAACGGACGGCTGAAAGTCCAGCTCGGACATGCAAGCTCATGGATTGCCATTCGGGGAAGGATGGTGATGTGTCAGTCAGGCTACTGCGACCAAGGCGGGACGACGCGGTTCATGCGTGCGTACGCGACCGACTGCCCCAGGTGCTCGTTGTCATGGATCAAGATTCGCAAGAAGACCCCGTCCGCGATGGCCTCTTTGCCGAAGAACTGAACTTTCTTCTGTTTGTCCGCGGTTCGATACGCGGCGCTCACGACGTCCAGCGATGTACGGAGCCACCCGATGACATCGGCCTTGCTCGTGATGGTCTGTTCGGGATCCTTCGGCACTTTCGCGAGCTCGACCGATGTGATGCCAGCCTGGTCGAGTAGCCACAAGTTGCCAACCGCCACGTGCATGTACACTTCGCTGATGGACCGAACGCCAACCGCCGGCCGCCACGCGAATTTGTCCGCAGGTGTCGCCTCCGCCAGCTGCAGGAGCTGACGGGAGGTCAGCGCAAACTCCGGAAGCCACCCTTGACCGAGTTCTGGCGGTGGCGTCTGGGCGGTCGATCGTTGCGAAAACAGCGAGAGTACGTACACGGCGGCTGTAAGAATCAGCAGATACGATCGGCATTTCTTCATGGCTGCGCTCCTTCGCGGCGGATTTTCGACGCATTCGGTCGAAGATGCAAGCGTCCTGGTTCTGAATGTCCTGGTTCTGAAACAAAACCGAAACGGCGCTCGATGTATCCTGCCCTCGCTACTTAGAAGGAGGCAGCATGCGCGAAGACTTCTCGATTGCACATTCCACCGGCGGCGGCAAGGCGGTCATCCGGGGTGCCGGACTGCTCCTGCTCCTCGCCGTCGCCGTCGTCACGGCGCTCTTGTCTACGTCATGTGTCCGCACGGGCCACGTCGGAGTGGTCAGCGTGTTTGGACGGGTGACGGGCCGGACCCTCTCCGAGGGCATCCACCTCGTCAACCCGCTCTCCGCCATCACTGAGCTGAGCATCAAGACCCAGGAAGTCAAGGAGCACGCATCGGTGCCTTCGATGGAGGGACTGATCATGGGGCTCGAAGCCTCGATCCTGTATCACCTCGACTCGTCGCGCGCCGCGGAAATCTTCCAGCAGATCGGGCCCAACTATCCGGAGGTGTTGCTGCAGCCGACATTCCGTTCCGCGATTCGCGCGATTACCGCCGGGCACACCGCCGCCTCGCTGTACTCGGATGCGCGGGAGGCTATCGCGAAGCAGATTCTCGAGGACGTCCGGCGGCAAGTCGCGCCGCGGGGCGTCATCGTCGAGAACGTGCTGCTGCGCGATCTGCAGTTGCCCGACACGCTGAAGCGCGCCATCGAGGCCAAGCAGCAGGCACAGCAGGAAGCGCAGCGCATGGAGTTCGTGCTGCAGCGTGAGAAGCAGGAAGCCGAGCGCAAACGCGTCGAGGCCGCCGGCATCAAGGACTTCCAGGACATCGTCAGCCAGGGGATCAGCGATAAGCTGCTCGAGTGGAAAGGCATCGAGGCGACGATGGAGCTTGTGAAGAGCCAGAACGCCAAGGTGATCGTGGTCGGCAACTCGAAGAATGGTCTGCCGCTGATTTACGCGGGCGACAAGCCGTAACGACGGCTTGACGCCGGAATGGAGGCCTCACGTGACAGCGAACCCTGACGCAAAGCCAGCTCGTGGCGATGAGTCGCCGGACCCGGACGGCGGGAACGACATGTTCCCGCCCGCGAGCGACGGCGAGCCTGGGGTGATCCCGCCGAAGCCGCTCGACGAGATGCCCGTACCGCCCCTGACCGAACCCGCCGACACGAATGGGGGGTAGTACAGGGTCCTGCGACGCCTATCTGTGACATTTCCGTGCGCCTGTAACGGCATTGCGCGCAGGGGCGTATCCGTCTCTGTTCCCTCGCCTCGTTCCCGTTGATGTTTTCAGGAGGATTCGATTGATCGCATCTCAACTCGGCCGCCTTTCGATTGCGGCAATCGCCGCGATGCTCGTTCTTGCGGCCGCCGGCCGCTCTGACGTCTCTGCCCGGCAGACGGCGCCTCCCGCGGCGCAGGCCCCCGGACAGCCCCCGGGCGGTGGGCGCGGCGGCCCGCAGCAACCCAAGAACATCCAGGTCCTGAAAGACGTCCCCCCCGATCAGCTGATGCTGACGATGCAGTACATCGCGGCGTCGCTGGGCGTGCAGTGCAACTACTGCCACGTGCAGGGACAGAACGACCTCGACGACAAGGAAACGAAGAAGACCGCGCGCGAGATGATGAAGATGGTCGACAAGCTCAACGCGACCTTCTTCGACGGGAAGCCGCGCGTGAGCTGCGCGTCGTGCCATAACGGCCGTTCGAAGCCAGTGCGCACGCCGCCGCTCGCGATCGACATGACTCCGGAACAGGCGACCGCGGCCGCCGCCGCTCGAGGACGAGGCGGGCGCGGTGGTCCAGGCGGGCCCGGTGGAGGAGGTGCGCCTGGTGCGCCCGGTGCACCAGGCGGTCAGGGACGTGGCGCGGAGCCGCAGGCGCCTCCGGTACCGACCGAGACGGTGGATCAAATCCTCGCGAAGTACGGCCAGGCGCTCGGCGGGCAGCAGGCGCTGCAGAACGCGAAGACGCGCGTGATGACCGGCACGGTAACGACCCGCGACCTGGTCACGTCGAACGTCACGGTGCAGGAAAAGGCGACGGGAGAGTTCCGCATCGACATCGCGACGCAGCCAATCCCGACAATTCGCGCGACCAACGGCAGGACGGCGTGGGCGGTCGGTGGTGGCGGCGGTGGCCGCGGCGGCGGTACACCTCCCGACGCGCCTCGCGACCTGGCCGGGTTCCAGAGGCAGCAGGCGCTACGCCTCGCTGACTTCGTGCTGCCGCTCCACCTGAAAGAGCGCTACGAGACGCTCCTGGTCAACAAGGCCTACGAGACAATCGACGGCAAGCAGGCTGTCGTCATCACAGGCAGGCCCTATCCGGATGTCACGGAGCAGTTGAGCTTCGATCGCGAGACCGGGTTGCTGCTCCGGCGCGTTATCTTAACCGGCTCCGGCGGCGTCGGCTTCAACATCATGAACCTGCCCGAGCAGATCGACTACAGCGACTACCGTGACGTGGGTGGCCTCAAGGTGGCGCATACGGTCCGCCACGCGACATGGAACCAGGTCACCACTCAGAAGTTCACCGACGTGAAGATCAACGCACCGATCGCGGACACAATCTTCGCGAAGCCGGCCGCGCAATAGGTGGGGCTGGGGCTTCAGGTCGGGAACACCCGGCCTGAAGCCCGACCAACCCGGATCACTACGGCTCGGTCTCCAGCGTACCCACCCCTCTTCCCCTGACGCCGTCGAACGTCCAGTTCGCATCGACCACCGAGAAACTCATCGACGACGTGCGAGCGATGAAACCCCGGTCGTCCTCGTAAAGGATGGGCAGGGTGACCGACCCGATCACGATCCGATCGGCGTACCGGTCGAATTCGAACGTCGTCGTGAAGAGTGGGACGCCGTACCACAGCACCGAGTCCACGTGCGCCGTGTACCGGGTGAACGCCTCTGGCGGCACGGGAGCGGGCGCAGGACGCGGTACGGGAGCGGGCGCAGGAGTGGGTACAGGAATCGGGGTCGGCTCAGGCACGGGCGCAGGCTGAGGAGTCGGAGGCGTCGGCGTCGTTATCATCGGTTGCGTCGCGTCAGCAGTTGGGGCCGGCGCCGTGGGGCTTCCGCCACAGCCTGCCGAGAACAGCGCCAAGGTGACGCCAAGAAAAACCTGTAAATTATTTATTTTCAGCATGTTGCACCTCAACTTCCACCTTCCGAGGTGCATGCCACATGCCGCTTTACAGCTAGCTCATCAGTATAGACTCTGCATGGCCTCTAAGCCCAACGGACGTTCATGCTTACACCCTTCCCACTCGGCTTGGGCGCGGAAGAGCTAGCGTGAGAACTTGACACGTTTTATGAACCTCTGGGACGTCGCTTACACTCTTTCCGGGCGAAGCTCGGCCGGTGTTGTCGAGTGAAGAGCTGACGTGGATAGCGGCGGTGCGTGCCGACATACGCGTAATCGCTGGGATGATGAGCTGTTCGACGTCGGGGGGACCAAGTCAAAGGCGGACGCGGCACAACGGATATACTCGCTCGGCAGGAGGCGTGAAGTGGCACTCAGGCGCGGGGTTTGGATCGTGCTCGTTCTCGTCATCGCGGCGGTGGCTGTCTCCGCGATGGGCCTGGTGGCCATGGCTCTGTTTGTCGGGCGCGAGCCGCGGGTCTCGGGCAACTCCACCCTCGTGCTGAAGATCGGCGGGGATCTCCAGGAGATGGAGCCGGGCGGCGTCCTTGGCCAGTTCTTCGAAGCGCCTCCGACCGTGCGCTCGGTGGTCGAGTCCCTGCGCAAGGCCAAGGTTGACCGCCGGATCTCCAGCGTGATCATCCGGCCGACGAGCGCCGCCGCGCTGTGGGGCAAGGTCCAGGAAGTTCGCGACGCGATCGTGGATTTCCGCCGCTCGGGAAAACCCATCGTGGGGTATCTCGAACACGGCGGCGAACAGGAGTTCTACCTCGCGAGCGCGTGTGACAAGGTGTTCCTCATGCCGACCGCCAGCCTCGACCTGACCGGCATGGCGAGCTACGAGCTGTTCCTGCGCGGCACGCTCGACAAGATCGGCGCGTTTCCCGATACGCTGCACATCGGCGAATTCAAGACCGCGTCCAACACGTTCACCGAGCACACGTTCACGCCCGCGCATCGCGAGATGGCGGAATCGCTGAACTCCGATCTCTACAATCAACTGATTCGCGGACTCGCCGACGGCCGCCACAAGTCCGAAAAGGAGATGCGCGATCTCGTCGATCACGGCCCGTTCCTGCCGGAAGACGCCGTCCGCGCCGGACTCGTGGACGATGTGGCCTACGAGGACGAGCTCGACGACAAGGTCAAGCTGTCGAAGGATCCGGTGCGGTTCCTCTCGGAACGCGAGTATCGCCACGTCACCCCCGCGTCGGTCGGCCTGAACAGGGGACCGCGGATCGCGGTGATTTACGCCACCGGGATCATTTCGTCGGGGGAGAGCAATTACGACTCGCCGTCGGGACAGGTGGTCGGCGCCGATACGATGGTGGAGTACCTCCGCAAGGCGCGCGCCGACGGCTCGATCAAGGCGATTGTGCTTCGTATCGACAGCCCCGGCGGATCGGCGATCGCCTCCGACGTCATCTGGCGGGAGGTCATGCTGACGCGGAATGTGAAGCCGGTGATTGCCTCGATGTCGGACGTCGCCGCGTCGGGCGGCTACTACATCGCGATGCCCGCGCACGCCATCGTCGCGGAGCCGGCCACGCTGACCGGCTCCATCGGTGTCGTGATGCTGAAGTTCGTGATCGACGGCACGCTGAAAAAGCTCGGGATGAACATGGAGGGTGTGAAGACCGGCCGGTACGCCGATCTCTACTCGCCCGTGCGCCCATTTTCGCCGGAGGAACGCGCGAAGGTCCAGGAACAGATGCAGGCGATCTACGACACGTTTGTCGAGAAGGCCGCCGCCGGGCGAAACACCACGCCGGAGCGCATCGACGCGATTGCCCAGGGGCGGGTCTGGACCGGCGCGCAGGGCAAGCAAATCGGCCTGGTGGACGAGCTCGGAGGCCTCGAGCGCGCGCTCGCGCTCGCGAAGCAGCGGGCGAACCTGTCGCCGGACAGCGAAGTCGAGCTCGTGGTGTACCCGGGAAGGAAGTCGTTCTACGACATCGTGCGAAACCCGCTGGGCGCCTCGGACCGCACCGCTGCCCTCGGCGTGCTGCTCGGAATCCGCGATCCCCGTCCGCTCCAGTCACTCACTGCCCCGCTGCACGTGTTCCGCAGGGGCGAGCCGCTCGCGATCATGCCGAATGTGTTTGTCAGATAGCTGCGCGCTCCCCGAGCGCTGGGCCCTGAGCCCTACGCCACCAGCTGCGCAATCAGCTCGCGGTTGACGTTCACCTTCATCCGCTCGCGCGCCTTGGTCATGTAGGACGCGTAGAAGCGGTTCCGGCGCTCGGTGAGGAGTTCCGTCTTCAGCGTGGTCTTTCCTGACGCGATGTCGGACGGTGCGGGATCCTGGCGTTCGAGCACTTTTACAATCACCGTGCCGTTGTCCGTCACGATCGGATCGCTGACCGTGCCAGGCGGCAGCGTGAACGCGGCCGCGTCGATGGCGGGGCTGGTGCCGATGTCGGGAATGGGTCCGCCGCGGGCGATGAATTCGGTCGTCTTCACTTCGAGGCCGGCGGACTTCGCGGCGGCATTGAAGTCCCCTGACTTCATCTGCGCGGCGATCGCGGTGGCACGTTCGCGGGCGACATCGACCGCCTTCTTCTTCAGAACCTCATCACGGACCCGGGCCTTCACCTCGTCGAGCTTCGGCACGTACGAGTCCTGCCTGCCCGTGACGGTGAGAAAGGCGAAGCCCTGGGGCGTGCGAATCGCCTCGCTCACCTCGCCATCCTTCAACTCGAACGCGCGCGCGGCGACCGCCGGCGCCACGCCGAGGCCGCCAATGGGCTCGTCCTTGCTGAACAGCCCGGCCTCCGCCACGGTGAGCCCGCGTCCCTTGGCGACGGTGTCGAAGTCCGCCGGCTTCTTCAGCTGTCCGGCGACATCGTCCGCGATCCGCTGCGCCTCGGCCTGCGCGCGGTCCCACTTCAACTGGTCTTCGATCTGAGGGCGCACTTCGTCGATCGGCCTCGTGCTAGCGGCCTTCTTGTCGGTCACCTTGATGATGTGGTAGCCGAACTGCGTCTTCACGAGGTCGCTGAGATCGCCCGGCTTCATCGAAAATGCCACCTTGTCGAACTCCGGCACCATCTGGCCCTTGCCAAAGAAGTCGAGATCCCCGCCTTTCGCCTTGCTGGACTCGTCTTCTGAATACTTGGTCGCGAGCTCAGACAGATTCGCGCCCCCCTTGACCTTCGCGAGCAGATCCTCCGCCTGCTTCTTCACGGCGGCGTCGTCCTTGCCTTCAGTCTTCAACAGGATATGGCTCGCGCGCACCTGTTCCGGGGTGGAGTATTGCTGAAGGTTGTCCTCGTAGCCCCGCTGGATGTCCTGCGCCGCGATCTGCGTGCGGTCGCGGATCGCCTGCATGTCAACCAGCGCGTACTTCACTTTGCGCTTCTCGGGAATTTTCAGCTCGTTCTTGTGCGCCTCGTAATACGCGGAGAGTTCGGCGTCGGTCGCGGTGAGTCCCTCGCGGAACTTGTCGGCGGGAAACGACACGACGGCCAGTCTCACTTTTTCGTTGCGCCGCTTGAACTCGTCTTCGAGCTCCGTCTCGTTCACGGTGATCCAGTTGGTCAGGGCCGCTTGCAGCTTCTCGAGTGTGTGATCCCACGGCGGACCTGCTCCTCGAACTCGGCTGGGGTGACCGGCGGATTCTGCATCTCCAGCATCTGGCGATAGCGCTGCTCTCCGATGAACTGGCCGTTCTCGAGGAGGCCCGGCATCATCCCCACGCGGCCGCGCACTTCTTCGTCGGTCGCCGTGATCCCGAGCCGCGCCGCTTCCGCGAGCGAGGTCTCTTCCTCGATCATTTGCTGGACGATTCGCTGATCGATGCCGAGTTGCTTGAGCATCCGCTCGTCCACGTTGCCGCCAAACTGCGCCCGATACGCCTGCATCTGCCGCTGGTACGCCTGCCGGAACCGGCCGACCGTGATGTCCCGCCCCTCGACGGAGGCGACCACGTCGTTGTTGCCGGTGATGCCCTGGTCCATGAAGCTGGGGATATACAGGATTACAAACGCCACGATCACAAGGAACAGGCTCCATTTGAGCCAGCTCTTGTGTCGGCGCATCCGGTCGAGCATTGTCATGGTGCGGCAGCCTCTTTCGGGGGAAAACGCCAATTATGCCACACGGACTCCGCTTCGGAGCTCCCGAGCTTCCGGGTTCCAGCGTTTGGCTTCCGGCTCGCGGCCGGCCAATGGCCGACGAAACGGCGAACGGCACGCTCCAGCTGGAAGGTGGGAGCCCCCGGCTGTGCCCAACCTGACCGGATTCCATCGCGTTAATGTGTTATATTTTCGGTGGATAGAAGGACTTAGAGGGATTCGCCATTCCAACAGGACGCAGAGCCGATTGACCGGGACAGGTCGGCAGCCTCGCGCTCGTCGTCCGTCGAGCCGCAAAATCGTGACGACAGCGCGCCGGGATTTAGCGGGCAGACTCCGGCCCCTTCAAGCCACGCTCAGGCGCCGGCTTTCGCGTGCCGATGTACTCGCCGACATGATTCGGGCGGTGAACGCGAGCCTCGATCCCGAGCGCGTCGCGGAGGCGCTCGTCGCGCGCGTCTCTGGCTGGATCCCGGCGCCGGGATGGCTGGTGCTCGCGATCGATGGAGGCGGCCGGACGCGGCCGATGGCAGCGAACGGCCTGATGCCGCCCGTCGAGTCCGCCGCGCACGCGGTCGGGGCGTGGGTCATGCGCAGCGGCGAGGTGTACAGCGCGGCGAACGTGGCCGAGGACCGCCGAATCGCATGCGGGGCGGGCGTCGCGGCTCTGGGGTTTCCGCTCGCGTGCCGTGGCCGCACCATCGGGGCGCTCGTCGCGATCGATCGCACGCCCGCGAAAACCGCCCCACGTTTTTCGACGTCCACGATCTCCGCACTGCTCGCCGGCATCGAACCCGGGGCGATTGCGCTCGAGAACGCGATGCGGGTGCAGCGCGCGGAAGCCCTCTCCGTCACCGACGACCTGACGCAGTTGTACAACTCGCGCTACCTCTCGCAGGTGCTGCGTCGCGAGACCAAGCGGGCATCGCGCAGCGGCCGGCCCCTGTCATTGCTGTTCGTCGATCTCGACGGCTTCAAGGGGATTAACGACACGCACGGGCACCTGTTCGGGAGCCGCGCGCTGGTCGAGGCCGCCAGCGTGATTCGCACGAGTGCGCGTGAAACCGACGTGGTCGCGCGCTTCGGCGGGGACGAGTTCGCCCTGATTCTGCCGGATACCGGCAGCGAAGGCGCGGCGGCGGTGGGCGATCGCGTGCGCGACCGCGTCGCGGAGTACCGATTTCTTCAGGGAGACGGCCTCGATATCACGCTCACCGTCTCGGTCGGCGTCGCGACGCTGCCGGATGTCGCCGCGTCCGCCGAGGGCCTGATCCAGGCCGCCGACGAGGCGATGTACTGGGTCAAGGAGCATGGGAAAAACGGGATCCACGTGGCGGGAAGCTGACATGGCTGATTGTTGGTTGCTGATTGTTGATGAGAGGGGATTGTTGCGTGGCTGATTCGATCAGCCATCAGCAATGCCCGGTCAGCAATACAAGGAGTATTCGTTGAGCCTCCGATCTTTATTTTCGCTGTTTTCGAGCGATCTGGCGATCGATCTCGGGACGGCCAACACCTGCGTGTACGCGCGCGGCAAGGGCATCGTGGTGAACGAGCCGTCGATTGTCGCGATCAACAAGGTGAACGGCCGCATCGAGGCGGTGGGCAAGGACGCGAAGGACATGCTCGGCCGCACGCCGGGCAACATCGTTGCGATCAAGCCGATGAAGGATGGCGTCATCGCCGACTTCGAAGTCACCGAGAAGATGCTCACGTACTTCATCAAGAAGGCGCACAACCGCAACGTGTGGGTGCGCCCGCGCATCGTGATCGGCGTGCCGTCCGAAATCACCCAGGTCGAGAAGCGAGCGGTGAAGGACAGCGCGTATCGCGCCAAGGCGAGCGAAGTGCACCTGGTCGAGGAAGCGATGGCGGCGGCCATCGGCGCCGGGATGCCCATCACGGAGCCGGCCGGCAACATGATCGTGGACATCGGCGGCGGCACGACCGACATCGCGGTCATCTCGCTGGCGGGCATCGTGTACAGCAAGGCGGTGCGCGTGGCGGGCAACGAGATGGACGAGGCGATCATCCAGTACATCAAGAAGACGTACAACCTGCTCATCGGCGAACGGACGGCCGAAGCGATCAAGATGGAGATTGGCTCCGCGTACCAGCTCGATGAGCCGATGACGATGGAGATCAAGGGCCGGCATCTGATCGAAGGCGTGCCGAAGACGATCACCATCACGGACGAGGAAATCCGCGAGGCGCTCGCCGAAACGGTCAACGTCATCGTCGATGCCGTGCGTGTTGCGCTCGAGCGCACGCCGCCGGAACTCTCGGCCGACATCGTCGATCGCGGCATCGTGCTGACCGGCGGCGGATCGCTGCTCAAGAATCTCGACAAGCGCCTCCGCGAGGAGACCGGCCTGCCGCTCGCGATGGCCGAAGATCCGCTGTCGTCGGTGGTCCTCGGCGCCGGCAAGATGCTGTCGGATTTCAATCTGCTGAGGAAGATATCGATTGACTAGTCCCCAGTCTCCAGTTTCCCGTTTCCAGGCGGGGGAGGCTTGGAGGCCCGGAACTCTCAGCTGGCCGCTGGCAACTGGCAACGGGTTCCTGGCGTCGTGCTAGACATTCGCCGGCGTACCGGTGTGCTCCTGCTCGTCGTCGTCGTGGGGCAGCTCGTGTTGATTTCGGCCCAGGTCCAGTCGAAATCGGGAATGCCGGTCTTCCAGGCCGTCACGTTCGGCGCGTTTGCGCGGGTGCAGGGCGGCACCTCGGGGGCGCTGCACGGGGTTCGGGATTTCTGGGGCAATTACTTCTGGCTCCGTGGCGTGCGGGGGGAAAACGAAACCCTGCGCAGGCAGGTCGCCGAGCTGGAAGTGCGGCTCCAGGAGCAGCGGGCGCTCGCGTCGCGGTCGACGAAACTGCAGGAGCTGCTGAAGCTGCAGACGACGGCGGCGTTGCCGACGATGGCGGCGGACGTGATTGCGGGGAATCCGAATCCGGGCATGCTGACGATCATCATCGGCCGCGGCTCGGCGGACGGCGTCCTGACGAATATGGCGGTCGTCTCGCCCGCCGGCGTGGTCGGACGAGTCGTGGGCGCGCCGGCCGCGCACGCCGCGCGGGTGCAGCTGCTCATCGACCGCAACGCCGCGGCCGGCGCCCTGACCGAGCGCACGCGGGCGGGCGGGATGATCGTCGGCGTGGACAAGGATCCGCCGCTCTCGATGGACCTGGTGTCGAACCTCGCCGACGTGAAGGCCGGCGACACGATTATCGCGTCCGGCGTAGACGGGATTTACCCGAAGGGGTTCACCATCGGGCGGGTTGAATCGTCCGAGCGCGGCGCGGGACTGTACCGCGCCATTGCCGTCCGGCCGTCAGTGGATTTTTCGAGCCTGGAGGAAGTGCTCGTCGTGCTCGTGCCGCCGCGTTCGGCCACGCCGGAAGAGCCCGCCCCGTCGCCCGCCGGCGCCGCCGGAACCGTGAAATGAGGACGGCCGCGGTCCTCGCTGCCATTGCGGTGGCGCTCGTGCTGCAGACCACGCTGGCCGGCATGTCGCTCGGGGGAAGCACGCGGGTCAATCTGGTGCTGGTGGCCGTGGTTTACGCGGCGCTGGCGTTCGGGCCGGTGACCGGGATGCTCGCCGGAACCGCGGGGGGCCTGGCCCAGGACGCGATTGCCGGAGGCCTTGTCGGGATCGGCGGCCTGTCGAAGACCGTGGTGGGGTTTCTCGTCGGCGTGCTCGGCGCCCAGTTCATCGTGTCGACGCCGGTGCCGAGGTTCCTCATGTTCGTCGGCGCGTCCGTCGCGCACGAGGTCTGCTTTCAGGCGTTGTCGGCCCTCACGGAGTCGCGGGGGTTCAGGATGCAGTACGCGGATGCCGCCATTCAGGCGTTGGCGAACGGCGCCGTCGGCATCGTGGCGTTTCTGCTCGTCGAGCGTGGCCCCCGACATGCTGCAGCGGGGCAACTCGCGACGCTCGTCGAGCCGCAGAAGGTACTAGACACCAGGTTATGAGCTCGACCCCATTGATGCCCGACGATCGGCGCAGCCTCACGCTGCGATTGTCGTTCATCCAGTACCTCGTGGCGATGGCCTTTGCCGCGCTGGCGATCGGCTTCTGGATTTTCCAGATCGCCCAGCACGAAAGGTTCCGCGAGATGGCCGAAGAGAACCATCTCCGCAGACTGCCGCGCCCTGCGCCGCGCGGGGTGCTGCTCGATCGCAACGGAACGGTCCTGGTCGAAAATCAGAACAGCTTCAACATCGCGCTCGTGCGCGAGCAGACGCGCAATCTCGATCAGACGCTGCACATTCTGGCGGTCGCCACCAACACCGACGAAGCGCAGCTTCGCGAGACTGTGAACCGCCGGCGGCGCGAACCGAGCTACCGTCCCATCATTCTCATCGAGAACGCCACGACCGAGCAGTACATCGCGATGATGGCGCGGCGGTGGGAGCTGCCCGGCATCATCCCGCAGGAGGTGCCGTCGCGCAAGTACCCGGGCCACGAAATGGCGGCGCACCTGTTCGGCTACGTCAGCGAGGTCACCGAAGCGCAGCTCCAGCGCGCCGACTACGACAACGTCGAATCGGGGGCCATCGTCGGCCAGGCAGGGGTCGAACAAGCCTACAACCGGTTGTTGATGGGATCGGAAGGCAACAAGGCGGTCATCGTCAACAGCCTCGGGCGCGAGATTGAAGAGCTCGAGCTCCTGAAGCGGGATCCCGTCGAGGGGCAGGGCCTTCAGCTGACGATCGATGCCGATGTGCAGCGGGCCACGGAAGAAGGCTTCCGGCATTTCGGCTACAACGGTGCAGCGGTGATCCTCGATCCGCGCAACGGCGAGGTGCTTTCCCTCGTCAGCCTGCCCTCATACGATCCCAACAGCTTCGCCACCGGCATCGATCGCGTCACGTGGAACTCACTCATCACCGACAAGCTGAAGCCGCTGCAGAACCGGGCGTTGCAGGGGGTCTATTCTCCCGGGTCCACCTTCAAGATTGCCGTCGCCACCGCCGCGCTGGAAGAAGGGGTCGCGACACCCGACTTCAAGGTGTTCTGCCCAGGCGGCGCGAGCTTCTACGGCCGGTATTTCCAGTGCCACCTGAAAGGGGGCCACGGTACCGTGGACATGCGGCACGCGATCGAGAAATCCTGCAACGTGTACTTCTATACGCTCGGCAACATGCTTGGCGTCGATCGGATCCACAAGTGGGCGAGCGCGCTCGGACTCGGCGAGCGGTCGGGCCTCGATCTCCCGAATGAAATCAAGGGACTGGTGCCGTCGACCGAATGGAAGGCGCTGCACACGAAAGAAAAAAAGTGGTACGCCGGTGAGACGATCTCGGTCTCAATCGGCCAGGGGCAGGTGTCGGTGACGCCACTCTCGCAGGCCGTGATGATGATGACCGTCGCGAACGGAGGCACGCGCTACACGCCGCACGTAGTGAAGGCCGTCGCCGACGGGCTGGGCTGGAAGCCGGTGCCTCCACCACCACCCGCGGCCGTGACGCGCCTGAAGGACTCGACGATCAAAGCCCTGCACGATGGTCTCTGGATGGTCGTGAACGCGGCGGGCACGGGCGGGCGCGGACGCATCGTCGGCTTCGACGTGGCGGGCAAGACCGGGACGGCCCAGGTGATCTCGCTGACGGGCGCCAAAGCCGCGCGCGGCAAGATGGACGTGCGCGACCACGGGTGGTTCGTCTTCTTCGCGCCGCGCGACAATCCCGAGATCGCCGGGGTCATCTTCGCCGAGCACGCCGAGCACGGGTATCTCGGGGCGCCCATCGCGAAATATGCGATGGAGACGTACTTCGCCAAGAAGGAGGGGCGCCCGCTCCCAACGCTGCAGAAGGCGCCCGTGACGATTCCGGTGGCTGCGGCCGATGATCCCCCGATTGTGCCGGAGGCCGTGCCGCCAGCCGCCCGGGCCGCGACGCGGGGCGGGGGAAGGCCGTAGTGTTCGAACGGCGCCTGTACTTTCACATCGACTGGCTGCTGCTGGGGGCGGTCCTGCTGCTCACCGGTATCGGTCTGGCGATGATTTACAGCACGACCTATGTGACGCTCCCGGACGGCTCCGGCCATCCGGGCCCCCGCTTCTGGGTGCAGCTCTACGCGATCGGCCTCGGATCCCTCGCGCTCATCATCTTCCTCGCACTCGATTATCGTTTCCTCGCGGAGCACTCGCTCTTCCTGTACGGCGGCGTCGTGCTGCTCCTGATCTACGTGCTCATCGGCGGCGTCCGGGCCGGCGGATCGACACGGTGGATCTCACTCGGCGTGTTCAACCTGCAGCCATCGGAGTTCGCACGCCTCGCGATCGCGCTGATTCTCGCCATGTATTTCGGCGAAAACCGCCGCGGCGCCCGCAACTACGGCGATCTCGTCATCGCCGGCCTGTTCTTCCTCGTCCCGTTCCTGCTCATCGCGAAGCAGCCGGACCTTGGCACGGCGATCACGCTCGTCCCGGTCTGCTTTGGCATCGCCTACCTGGCCGGCCTGCGCCTGCGGCTCATCGCGATCATCGCGATTGTCGCGGTGCTCCTCGCCCCCGTCGCCTGGAAAGTGGCGCTCAAGGACTATCAGAAATCGCGCATCAACACGTTCCTGGATCCCGAGAAGGACGCGCGCGGCGCGGGTTACCAGCAGATCCAGGCCAGGATTACCGTCGGGTCCGGCGGCTTGACGGGCAAGGGGTTCATGAAGGGGACCCAGGGACAGTACAAGTTCCTGCCGGTCGCCGACAACGACTTCATCTTCTCGGTCCTCGCGGA
>JANNHC010000423.1:0-1812 GCA_031404215.1 Acidobacteriota bacterium | reverse complement strand
GACAACCTGGGCGGCCTGTTGATGGTTTCGCGCGAGCGCGAGCGCATCGTCCGCGTACTGCCGCGCGCGCGCGAAGCCCTGTGCGGCGCGCTTTGGGGCGCCGGAGGTCAGCCAGGGAGCTGCGGGCCCGTGCGTTCTGTGGATCCCGCGTCGTGGCGCGTTCGTGCCAACGGCTTTTGGGCGCCTCGAGAACGTCATGACCGTGCTGAACGCCAGGCGAGAGCGCGGCCCGTGGTGGGGGCGGCGGTCGGCTCGATCGCCGTCGCCCCCACGGGCCAGTCGAGTGGGGCGGCAGGACGCCTCACACATCCATGCCATAATGGGCGCGTGCACTCCGTAGGAACTCGACGCGTGGACGGAGAGTCGGTGGCCGACCAGGGACGACTGGCACGGACCGCGGCGCTCGTTCGGGGCACAGCATGGCTCGTTCCACGTGGCGTGTATCGCTTCGCCAGCTTCGATGAGGCCGACGCGTGGATGAAAGAGATGATCCTGCGTACGCACGAGCACCTGAGCCGGAAGACGTCGTCCGGATCTGCCGGGCGCTGAACGAGACCGGCGCGAAGTACGTCCTCATCGGTGGCTTCGCCGTGATCGCGCACGGCGCCACACGATTCACCAAGGACATCGACCTCCTGGTCGACGATGGACCGGACAACATCGCGCGGGTGAAACGTGCGCTCGCCGTCCTGGCCGACAATGCCGCCGCCGCCGTGGCCGATCACGATGTCAGGAACCACGTCGTCGTTCGGGTTGCCGACGAGGTTGTCGTCGACTTGATGGGAAGAGCCTGTGGCTTGTCCTACGCGGACGCGATGGCCGATGTCGAATGGATCGATCTCGGGGGCGTGTCCGTCCCCGTTGCCAGCCCTGGCACGCTCATCAGGATGAAGGACACGTATCGTCCACAGGATCGGATTGATCGCGAGTATCTCGAGTCGCTCCTGCGCAGCCGCGGCTGAAGCGCGGTCTATCCCCCGAGATTGCCCCGGGAGTCATTCGTGTCGGTCGCGAGTGCAGTGCCGAGCTTCAGGTTTGGCACCGCCGGCGCTGATACCCACCTCGAGTGAGCTCCTCTGTTTTCAGGCGGCCCGTCAGCTTGGCGCATCCTGCGCATTTTCTGCCCACCTTGGAGGGTAACGGGCGGCGGTGGTCTCAGTCGAAATGAATCCAGGACGGATCGTCCTCTTCGGGCTCAGACCGCAGCATCGGGCGCAAACGCACGCGACGTTTCCGATGTTGTTCAATTCGCTCTATCTCGCGACGACGGTCGTGCCGGGGTCTTGACTCGCCATCTCAAAACCCGTCGTGCCGCGGACAGGGTCACCACGCGCCAGCCTGTGTTCCCTCCTGTCAGCGGTTCCGCAGGGGCTGCGACGGCGCGACGCGATAGGGTTTCAACGCTTTGACGAGCTCGCTTGCGACGCTCGAGGCGCCCTTTGGTCCGGAGAAGGCACCAGTCCCCTTCCCCGACAGGAGCACCAGGCTCGTGTTCTGATGCTTCAGCGTGAATGGATAGTCCCACGCAAACGTGTAGCTGACGGTCAGGACGACGTCGGCGACAGCAGGGTCGTCGACGATCGGGACCTTCAGCGCCATGAAATCGCGGTTCGCGCCGATCGCGGCCTTCATCTGCTGGCTGCCGAAATAGGTGGCCCGCGTCGCATCCACGAGCATCGTTTTGAAGTTCCGCAGGATGAAGTCAGGGTCTTTGGACGATGCAAGCAGCTCGGATTTCTCGGGGACATTGCGGGCGGACGCATCGACCGAGGCGTCAGTCTGGACCCGCGCCTTGGCCTGCATCGCCTCGAT